>JAAUPS010000282.1 GCA_012033015.1 Phormidesmis sp. RL_2_1 | reverse complement strand
TTAGCTGCCAGAATTTAGCTGCCCAGATTTTAGCTGCCCAGATTTTAGGCAAGGGGATTGGGCGAAAATGACATCCCAGCCTGAGTCAGGGTAGATGGATCAGGGTAGATGAGTCAGCAGAAAAGGGCAGGGTAGATGAGTCAGCAGAAAAGGGCAAAGATAGGCGCTTAGGCAATAGTCATGACGGACGGGCTCGCGAATTTGGACAACTTAAGAATTAGCCAACAGGAGCTAGATAAACTGACGGCTCTCGATATCAGTGATGTCACCATGGGCTGGGCTTACCGGCAAACAGCTTTTCAACCTAGGCGACGGCTAACTTGGCTGAGTGAACAACTGCTGTTGTTGGGTGTTGCGCTGGTATTTTGTGTGCCGATTACGCTCCTATTAGCACGTGCAGTCAGTGGCGATGACATGCAGACGGTATGGCGGTGGATGCCGTTGGGTGTTGCAGGTGCGATCGCCCTCACAACCGCATGGACTATCTATCGCTGGCAAACAGGCAGACGCTTGATCACCCTCAGCCATTTACTCGACGAAATCGATCGATTCAACGAAATGGTCGCCGCCGTAGAAATTTTAGAAGAATTGGGATCTGCCACAACCAGTCGGCTGAACTTAGAGAACCGCCATGAGGTATTAGAAGCCCTCCATCTCACCCGCGAAAGCCTAATTTGCGGGCTGATGACCGAACGCGTCATGCGCAAACATCAAAAATTTATGGCCCGCAGACAGGAAATGTTCTCCAGCATTGAAAGAAATTTAGCCATGCTGCAACTGCTACAAGTGAGCGACCATGCTAGCGACTATGGTCGATTGCTGAACGAAGCCATTCAAATTGGCACTAGTGTCCATCGCGAACTCAGCTTAGAACGTTCATCTGCTGAGTCTCGCTCAGGCATCCAGTGAAGGGCACTCTGCAAAGAGCACTCCGCAAAGAGCACTCTGCAAAGGGCACTCCGCAAAGAGCACTCTGCAAAGGGCACTGACAACGTGACCCTCAATAATAAATCAGGTCTATTTCAGTAGTGGTCTTGTTGCCAAAAACCACTACCGCAGCCTCACTAAATTCAGGCGCACGCATTTGAATAGCTGGGTTACCTGAAAAACCAAAGCCTTCAGCAGGGATGCCAAACATACCGGTATCGAGCTGGTTGTCCCCATTTTCGTCGTGCAGCACAGAGACGGCGTACGTCCCTGGCTCTAACCCTTCAAAGTCACAGATAAAGGCTGTGGTGTTGCAGGTATTTCTGCCGATGGCTCTTCTGAGCTATCCTCTGAGCTATCCATTGATATCTCTGCTGCAGCTAGGCTTTCAGTCGCCAAAACGCACTGCTGCATCAAGGTACCTTCCTCAGTCAAAAAGCCTGCGCTGCCTGCAAATACGTTAATGCAAACTTGGCCATCGGTATTTTTCAAGCCCGTGACTTCTACTGTGAGATCGCTGGTGGTGGGCAATTGGGCAACGGCCGGACGGTTCACCGCTAGCACTAGGCTAGCCGGTAACAGCGTGGACATGGCCAACAGTGCATGAAGGGGTAGATGCATGGTGAATAGTGCTGATCTAAGAATACTGATCAAAATACTGATCACAACTTTGATCAAAGATAACGCTTAAATAACGTTTAGATAACGCTTAAACAGAACGACTACTCATCGTCGTCTTCATCGTCAATAGCAGGATACTCAAAACTATTAGACTGATTGGTCAAGACAGATTTACCGAGGGAAAGGGCACGCTGCGCTTGGATAGCGGCTTTGCGATTCCAGGTAGCTCTGCGACTGTCCCGCTTGGATTTGGACGTTTTCTTCTTGGGAACCGCCATGGGTATACACACTTATCAGATTTCAACCTTGTAAGTGTAGTGCATTATGGGCTGCCAATGCAAATTTTGCAGCCGGTTTGAGGATGAAAATTTTTAAAGAAATTTCGAGAGGGGTAATTTTTTTTAGACTTTAGACGGCTGCTATTAGAAGTGCTTAAAGCTTTGATGTGTGAGCGTTATGCGGCGGCGGCTCTCTACCGATGGCAAAAGCTGAACAGCACCGGTGCCAGTGGTGGTACCAATAATCGCACCGCTGACTTGCACAAATTTAGCGGCCAAATCAGGGGGCAAACACAGCACCAACTCAAAGTCTTCACCCCCATAAAGCGCCCAGTCAAAAGCAGTTTCAGGGCCAACGACAGCGCTCAAACCTGGCGGCAAAGGAATGTGCGATCGCACAATATCCATCCCGACTTGACTACTGCGGCTCAATTGCAGCAACGCATTAGCTAGGCCATCACTGCTGTCCATCCCTGCCATCGTCGGATAGGGTACGGCAGTATCTATCAATGAATGCAGTTGTGCGATCGCATCAAACCTAGGCACCGGTGTTTGGTGTGCCTTAATCCAACCCATCGCTGCCGCTGAGCGCTGATCACCTTCAACTTCTCCTAGCAGCAGTGCCAACCCTGCCCGTGAAGCCCCATGGGCACCGGTCACCACCACCGACAGTCCTGGCACAGCGGTATCTCGACGAATAGCTTGCCCAGCTCGCACCTGCCCTACAGCCGTAATCGCAACGGTTTTCTGAGCTGCACGGCACAAATCACCACCGACAATGACACCGCCATAGGTTGCCAAACAGGCTGTCATTCCCTGGTAGAGCGCCTCTACCCATTGCCAAGGGGTCTGAGCCAGCAGCCCTAAGCCCACGGTAATGCCTAAAGGCTCAGCGCCCATAGCCGCCAAATCAGAAAGGTTAGCAGCAACGGCCCGATAGCCCACAGCAAAAGCAGGGGTGGTGCGATCGCTAAAATGTACCCCATCGATAAGTACATCGGTCGTCACCACCAGCTCATACCCAGAGGCCACCACCAGCAGCGCCGCATCATCACCCACGACGCCTTCAGCGCAAAAAGGCTTGAGCCGCTCAATCAGCGCCAACTCACCGAGATCGGCAATGGTCAGCGATGGATCTGGCCCTTCCTCTGGCCCTTGCTTTGGCCCTTGCTTTGGAGCTGCCATCAATCATTAAGCCTTGGGCTGCACCAAGTTCTGCGCCCCATCAATCACCTCAGCCGAGATAATTTTGTCTCCGGCCTTAAGCTGTCGCAACACCTCTTTGCCTTCAATCGTGTAGCCAAACACCGCATAGCGGCCATCGAGCATATTGCGCCCAGCCGGTGTAAGCTCAGCTTCAAATAGGAAAAAGAAAAACTGCGAAGAACCGCCATTATTATCATCACTCGGACGAGCCAACGCCAAACTACCGTAAGAGTTAAACGGCAACACAGGCTCATCCATATACTGGCCGATCTCTTCGAGCGTGTAGCCATAGATAGGCGTGCGATCGCCCTTAACTAAAATTTCCATCGGAATGGCCCGATATTCATTGGTTTTAGGATCGATATAGCCCTCCGCTGGGCCATCTGGATCACCCGTTTGCAGCACATAGAAGTCCTCTGCCCGAATAAACGGCAGACCGTCATAGAACTTCTTTTCCACCAAATCGACAAAATTACCTGCTGTCACAGGGGCGCTGTAGCCATCAGCCACGACAGTCACATCCCCCTGAGAGGTGGTAAATTTGACCGTAGCTCTCCCCTTAAGCTGAGGCAAATGGTCATATTCGGCAGGCACCTCAAACGGATACCCATTCACCATCAGCTCTTCTAGCTTGCCAACTTGATCAAGCATTTGCTTACGCGCTGTCCAAACCCCTTCTTTGTCTTTTGCTTCAATCGCCTCACGAATCGGCACCAGATCAGCAACAAGGCCATCTACTACTTCAACAGCCTGCTGCTGTCGCCCCGCCGGAACCGATGCCAAAATGGCATCACGCTTACGATCTAGCAAACGCTCCACCTTCTTGATATCCCTTTTCATGGGCCCCCACCGTTTGCTGCGCAGCCATTGCGACAGGCCCTCTAGCCCACCTTGCACATCACGAATTTCTGGATTATCTACGGGCAAAGAGTAGCGCAACAAGGCCGCACCATCGGTGACCGCATTCCCTGGCGGCAGTCCAGCCAGAATGGGATCGAAGCTTGCCGTAAACATTGATGAAGTCAGCGCCGAATCAAATAAAGCAGCTTGAGCAGGTGCTGTTGTACCAGGCAACATTCCTAAAAAGCAAGCTGCCGATAGTGCCAGTACTAGCGTTAGCTTCAGGGGTAGACCCCTGATCAACGGGGGTTTTCGCAAATTCATGGAGAAACAGATAATTTTTTGAGCTTTCAAGTTTGATCTTGCCACAGTCTGGTGATCTACAGTCTGGTGATCTATAGCTACGGTGCTTTATAGTCGCCGTAGGCCATAGGCAATTGACCTTGGAGCGGTACAATGATTGCCGATTGCTTAGCCTATTTTCAGCTATACATTGCCGCTACTACCCTCCTGCTATCACCATGATCTCTAGCAATGATTTTCGCACTGGCACCAGTATTGAGTTAGATGGTTCCGTATGGCGCGTCGTCGAGTTTTTACATGTTAAACCCGGTAAAGGCTCCGCTTTTGTCCGCACAAAGCTCAAAAACGTGCAAACAGGCAGCACGGTAGATAAAACGTTCAGAGCGGGCGAAACGATGCCCCAAGCAGTACTCGAAAAGAAAACCATGCAGCATACCTATAAAGAGGGCGATCAGTACGTCTTTATGGACATGGAATCCTACGAGGAAAACCGACTCAACGAAGATCAAATTGGCCCAGTGGTCAAGTACCTCAAAGAAGAAATGGAAGTCACTGTGCTGATGTGGAATGCACAGGTACTAGAAGTTGAATTGCCCAACTCAGTCACCCTGGAGGTGACTCAAACAGATCCTGGCGTCAAAGGCGATACAGCCACAGGCGGAACCAAACCTGCCATCGTTGAAACCGGCGCTCAGGTAATGGTACCGCTATTTATTTCTCAAGGTGAGAAAATTAAAATTGACACTCGCAACGACAGCTATCTAGGCCGCGAAAATTAAGGGCTAAGGACTATGCGTCAAAGACTGCGCGTCAAAGACTGTGCGTATAAGATATGGAGTTTTTAAATAAGTGAATCTTAATGTCAATGAACTCCGCGAGTTGGTAGCGGCCCTAGACCAAACTGACATCGCTGAATTAACGCTAAAGAACGCCGAGTATGAGCTGACCTTGCGAAAACCCTCAGCCCTACAGCCCAACGTGGTCATGAATGCGGCTCCGGCAGCAGCTCCAGCTTTGCCTGTCAGTGCGGCCCCAATTGCTGTTGCACCTGCTGCGCCAGCGGCCCCAACTGCCGCTGCTGCGCCACCGCCACCGCCCGCTGCACCTGCTGCGCCAGCAGTAGATGCCTCCCTCGTTGAAATCACGTCCCCCATGGTCGGCACATTCTACCGTTCACCAGCACCAGATGAGGCTTCGTTTGTAGAAGTGGGTGATCGCATCCAAGCAGGCCAAACCGTGTGCATCATCGAAGCGATGAAACTGATGAACGAGCTAGAGACCGAAGTGTCCGGTGAAATCGTCGCCATTCTAGTAGAAAATGCTGAACCCATTGAATTTGGCCAGCCCCTAATGCGGGTACGGCCTACCAAATAGAACTAAAAGCAAGCCCAACCACAGGGCCATTAGCCACCTGCAATATCCTAAAATATCTGAAATATTTAGATAAATGCTAGATAGGTACTTGGTAACAAGATTTGCTATCGTGTAAGGGCTTTGTACTATTTGAGTCAAGCAGACAAAGGGCGACGGACTTTGTCTGAGCGAAATTTGTCTGAGCGCTTTACCCAAAAGCAACTTTGCCCAAAAGCAACTTTGCCCAAAAGCAACTTTGCCCAAAAGCAAATAGTGACAGCAGCTTGTAACCAGGAGGAAAACTATGACAGAAGGCACCATGAGGAACAGCGCCCGTCAAGAGCAGTCTCCCAATGCTCGGTCTGCCAGCTATGCGTCTTCAACCCCGAGCCGACTGTACCACCGCCTAGAAGAAGCCCTCCATTCTGGTAGTGAAGTTTGGTTCAGAATGCCAGGAACTCGCTTAGTGGGTATTCCCATTTTTCTCGACACCGACTACGTAGAAGTCGTTGATGTCGATGTTGCCGAAGGCTTTGAAGATGAGGAGTTACCCGACGAGCCCTATCAGCGCACTGTATGGCTAATTCGATTAGAAGAAATCAGCGCTATTTCCTACGCCACCGACCGCTGGAGCAAAGAGCGATTTGAACGACTGCTAGAGCAATCCCACAAAGACGACGGGCCTGCCACCGAACTCAGATAGCACCAATACTTAAAGATATGAAACCACCCCGCCTTAATTAAAAAAGATGGGGTGGTTTTTAGCTACAGCTTCTGTCGAGTTACAGCTTCTGTCGAGTTACAGCTTCTGTCGAGTAAGTTAGGACGACGAGTGAGGACAATAGTAATCGCTAGAAGCCTTGACTAACAGCTAAACTTGACCAGCAGCTAAATTAGCATTATGTCATGGCAGTGCATTGTGTCATGGCTGTGGGTTGTGTCATGGCAGTGCATTATGTCATGGCAGTGCATTATGTCATGGCTG
>JAAUPS010000281.1 GCA_012033015.1 Phormidesmis sp. RL_2_1 | reverse complement strand
GGACGACCCGCCTGCCGAGCAGGGGGCGGGGGCGGGGGCATCCGGGGAGGCATCGGCGGACGTTGCGACTCAGCAGACATAAAATCTTTCCCTTGATTCAGTGGCGGGGTATCTAAACCTTGGCCACATCCAAACCCGTAGTTCGCCCCACGGTAGAAACTCAGGTTTTCAAGTTGGATGTGGTTTAGATCGTAAAAATATCGCTCTGACCTCAATAATCCACAATTTTCATAAATCTGCAACCGGCCCTAAACCCTTAATTGCTAACCTCTGCGATCAATACATTTCAACGGAGGTCAATGAAGGCCGCCAATTAAGGCTATAGAGGACAATCAACCATGCTATGCTCGTAAAGTTGTCAAAAATCACACATCCAAGGTTTCGGGTGCCTTTTTCAAGGCCTGCTTGGATGGAAGCTCAACCCGAAAGGAGTAAAATATGCCCGTTGTCTCGCTATCCGATTTGCTGGAGTGCGGTGTCCACTTTGGCCACCAGACCCGCCGCTGGAATCCCCAGATGGCACCCTATATCTTTACAGCCCGCAATGGCGTCCACATTATTGACCTGGTGCAAACAGCCCAGCTCATGGATGAAGCCTATCACTACATGCGGAAGGGCGCTGAGCAAGGCCAAAAGTTTTTGTTTGTGGGCACTAAGCGACAAGCGGCGGGCATCATTGCCCAGGAAGCCGCCAAGTGCGGCGCTAACTTCGTCAATCAGCGTTGGTTGGGGGGGATGCTCACCAACTGGGTAACGATCAAAACCCGCTGCGATCGCCTCAAAGAGCTAGAGCGCATGCAGGAAACCGGTGCCCTGGCGCTGCGTCCGAAGAAAGAAGGGGCAGTGCTGCGCCGCGAGATGGAAAAGCTCGAAAAGTACTTGGGTGGTCTAAAAACCATGCGGCGGCTACCGGATGTCGTCGTCATTATTGACACCCGCCGCGAGCATAACGCCGTCCAAGAATGTCAGAAGCTCGATATTCCCATCGTCTCGCTCCTAGATACCAACTGTGATCCCAACGATGTTGACATTCCGATTCCGGCAAATGACGACGCGATTCGGTCTATCAAGCTGATCCTCGGCAAGTTGGCAGACGCCATCTACGAAGGCTCCCATGGCCATGTCGATCCCGATGGCGCTGCCTATGATGACTATGATGGGGCCGATGCCGACTTAGACTATGCCGATGATATTCCCGACGCAGACAGCGGCGCTGCCGAAGCCTAAACTGAGGTGCGGTGGGATAAGAAGACTGATGTTGGAGGTATAACGACGAGGGATTATGGCGGAGATTTCAGCAAAGCTAGTCAAAGCCCTGCGTGATCAAACGGGCGCAGGCATGATGGATTGCAAAAAGGCGCTGAAAGAAAATAATGGCGATGCCGACAAAGCCATTGAATGGTTGCGCCAGAAAGGCATTGCCTCAGCGGCCAAGAAAGAGGGCCGCGTGGCGGCAGAAGGACTCGTTGACAGTTACATTCACACCGGGGGCCGAGTCGGCGTCTTGGTGGAAGTGAACTGTGAGACGGATTTTGTGGCCCGTCGCGAAGAGTTTAAATCCCTGGTGCGAGATGTGGCCATGCAAGTCGCCGCTTGCCCCAATGTGGAATACGTTAAGGCCGATGATATTCCTAGCGATATGCTCGCCAAGGAAAAAGAGATTGAAATGGGGCGTGAAGATCTGGCCAACAAGCCTGAGCAGATCCGCGAAAAGATTGTTCAAGGCCGCATTGATAAGCGCCGTAAAGAGCTTTCTCTCCTAGACCAGCCCTTCATTAAAGACCAAAACATTACGGTCGAAGAATTGGTTAAGCGCGTCGTCGCACAACTGGGTGAAAACATTCAAGTTCGACGCTTCCAGCGCTTTGTCTTGGGTGAAGGCATTGAGAAGGAAGAGGTCAGCTTTGCGGATGAGGTTGCCGCCCAAGCAGGTCTCAAGTAAACCGCAGTCCCTTTTCACTAATCTGGCGTCAGAGCAGGCGATCGTCGATTACCTGCTCTGATTTTTTATGGCGAAGATAGTGCCATAAAGCCTCTTCTAGTGGGATGCTCCCGTACGTCGGCCATACCTCACCAGGCGAGTACATGCTGTATGAAATACCAGGTCTTCAGGAAGTTATTTTTTGGCAAGCTATCATCAACGAGATTTAAAAGCCATGGGTCATCGACTTTGCTATCGGCGTGCGATCGCGAGCCAACGGATTAAGATTTAAAATATTGAGTTCTGCTTCAATTGAGCTTTGAACCTTTAGACATATTCTTTTTAGTCTTATCGGGTAACCGGGGAATCGACATAGAGCATCGGCTCTTGAAGTGTAAAGGTTAGACCACGCTCAGCCAGACGAGCCATTATTGTTTTATTGGCAACCTCAACTAAACGTTTACGGATGCCAAGCGCACCTTGACTAGAGCTTAACAAAAAAAGCTCGCCCGAGCGCGCGTACCCGGCCTACCCTCGGGCTCAAACAAGAAAATTTTTACACTCAATGGCTCTACTCCCAGTAAGTTGCCGATCGCATCCCCCACAACATTTTTGACCAAAGCCCGTTCGCCATCATTGAGAAGCCTCGAAAAGTCTAGATAAAGTAAAGACATGACCTTAGTGCCTCGGGAAATATTTTCGATATCTTTTTTGATCATGACCGAATTTGGGGCAATTACCAACGTATTTTTTGCGGCAACACGAATCTTGGTTGAGCGTATTCCGATCGCCTCGATACGACCATAAACATCTTCATCCTTAGGGTTGAAGCTAACTCGAACATACTCTCCCGGCATGTATGGCCGATCGAGATACAGCACAATAGAACCAATGATCTGAGCAAAGGTTTCCTTCGCGGCGAATGAGATTGCTAGGCCAACAATTCCCAATCCCGCCAATACGCTAATCAAGTTAAGGTTTTGTGTTTGTGCAAAATAAACAATCGTGAAAAATGTAACCACCGTATTAGCCAGATTGCTAATGACAATCACAAAATCATCAGTGTCATGGCTGAATGGACGAATAACCTTAACGCCATAGACTTGAAGGACTTGATACATGAGTTGGGATGAAAACCAACCCGCGCAAACTGAAAAGGCTAGGTAGAAAAAGAAGTTTAAAAATCCGTAAATCCCCTGATAATCTCGAAGTAAGGCTAGAGCAAGGACAGCAAAGCCGAAAAATAGAGATCTAACAAGGGCTTGATGAATTGGGTTAATAACTTGCTTGTATCCAGGCGCGAGGGTTTTTCCGGCAAATCGCTCTAGGCCAACCTTTAAAATGAAGGGGGCTAGTCGTGCCAAGATCCATGCTCCTATCAATGCAGCAGAAAAGGTGGCTATTTTCGTCCCAAAAGCCAACAGTTCCTGCTGAAATTCAGCAGGAACTTGGAAAATTTCTTGAATAATGTTCTGAACATCCATCGTCGCTTGCTCTTAATTGAAATCTCGATACAGCGTCTTTGAAGCGAATGAGGTGTAAAAATCGTCCTGAAGCCTTTGTGTTCAAGAAAGGGAATGAACCTCACTACAGCATTTTGGAAACTCGTGAGGTACAAAAAGAGACTCGAAACCCTTGCTGTCAGTACGTCGGCTATACCTCACCAGGCTAGGAAATGCTGTAAATGCAAGTCCTAATTCAAGCGCTTAAATCTTAAAGGGTTACGGGCGAGTCCACATAAACAGTTGGTTCTTCCATAGAAAATCTAAACTTATGCTTATACAGATCTTTTTTTAGAGACTCACTAGCAATCTCAAACATGCGCTTGCGAAGATTGATCGATGATTCACTTGTCCCCATTACGAAAAAACTGATCCTAGCGCGTGTCCCATCCTTATCCTCAGAATTAAAGAGGTGAATTCGGGTGCTGCCAGGATCAATCCCAAAAATGCCATTGAAGCTTTTTTCAATGGTTTGTGAGGCGAGTGCTTGTGAGGTTGTATCGAGACGCTGGGTGAAATCAATATATAGTAAGACCATCACCTTCGTGCCGCGTGAAATATTCTCGATATCGATGCTGGACATGAGTGAATTTGGCACAATTAAAAGCGTATTGCTGACAGCGATGCGAATTTTGGTTGAGCGAATGCCAATAGACTCGATGCGCCCGTAGACATCCTCGGCATGAATGTTAAAGTTCGCTCGGATGTATTCACCCACAATGTAAGGTCGATCCAGATAAATCGAAATCGTGCCAATCACCTGACCCAAGGCTTCCTGGGCGGCAAGTGCAATGCCAGCCGCCCCAATACCTAGTCCTGTGAGTAGGGCTAGAAAATTGAAGTTTCTAGTCTGCGCAAAGATAACTACGGCAAAGAATCCAATCAGGCAGTTGGCAATATTTTCAATGATTAGAACTAGGTCATTGACCTCCTCGCCAATGCGACCAAGCAACTTGACACCATATAGCCGAATCAGCACTTGGGCGATACGCGATGTCGTCCAAGCGAGGCTGACGGTTACCGCCAAGTCGACCCCAAAGGATACAGCCGCGTGAAAACCGCTGTAAGTTTTAATGATATTGAGGCTGATCGAAATTAGAACTAACGTCAGCGCAATTGAAAGCGATCGAGCTATTGAGGCTGAGATCGCGGCATATTCCTTCTTTCGCTCCTCAGTGTTAGAGATTTTACTGAGGGTGGTTCCCACTAGCCAGGGGACGCAACGACCTAGAACCAGAGCGATGCAGATGCATACTGTTAGGACTGCAAAACGAATTGCTAACAGGGTCAGGGCCTGCTGCATATCTTCGCTCAATTGCAAGTTTAGATTCGCAAAAAAATCTACGATTAGCCTCATCTCTGTTTAAAGATTGAGCCTTCACTCAATATTGATTGTCTCAGATTAAGCATTAGAACTGAAAGCATAGAGGCGCTAAATATTCATGGGCGATGTAATATTGACCGTTCCTTCCTCAATCTCAAATTCAATGCCGTAATCTTTGAGTTGTTTCATCACGATCTGGCGCGCCACATCTAAGAATTGCCCCCGGATTTCCATTGAACTCTCGCCAGTCCCCAAAATAAAGAAGCGAATCTGAGCCTGGACTACTCCTGACTTACCATTCCTATCAGTGAACGGCTCTCGAAAAGCAACCTCGGTCAAGCGATGATCGATGCCGTAAATATCATTGGTGCTAGAAAGAATGAGCTGCCGAACTAGCGCCCGCTCTTCATCTGGAATCGCCCTATAAAATATGACGTTAATTAGTGAAATGACCTTCTGTGCCCCTGTTAAATTCTCAATTGGCATCTGAGCCAGCATACTATTAGGAATCACGACTAGCGTTCCCTTACCAGACAGACGAATCTGAGAAGAGCGCCAACCAATCGATTCTACTCGTCCAAATGTTCCATCAGATAGATGAATATAATCATCGATTACAAACGGTCGATCCAGAAAAATCATCGTACTCCAAAGGACCTGTTCGAGAATTTTTGGGCCGCCAGGGCGATCGCAATTCCTCCAATGCCTAAACTCGCGACCAGTCCAACGACATTGACCCGATGGGTTTGAGCAAAAATAAAGACAATGGCCAAGAGCAAGACTGCGTTGGACAAGTACTTATAGAGCAACAGTAGTTCGCTATTGGCTTTGCCGTCACCCTCAACGGCTTGTTTAAGCAAATAGACATCAAAAAACTGAGCCGAAATTTTGAAGCTCAGCAAGGCTAAATTAATGGCAAGTGCGATACTGGCTATAAACTCAGCGACGTCTAGCCACGGTGACTGATCCTGAAAAAACAGTAGGGCAATATCGCCAAAAATCAAAAATAGGGAAAGACGTAGCCAATTATTGAAAGGCAGCAGCACTTCATTAAAGATAGCTTTAGATCGGGGCGGAAGGACTTGCGAAGTAATAAAGCCGATTGCTTTTGGCAGCAGAAACAGGCCAGACATAATCAGAACTACTCCAATTATGTCGGCGATTTTAGCCAAGTCTAGTGGTAGAATCTTGAACTCGCCCAAACTTCGAATTGGGCCTAGAATATATTGCATGTTTTACGTTCTCGTCAATGGCTATAGATGGTGAGCCTTGCCCAGTGATTCTTCTGAATGGCAAATGGTGTAATCCTGGTTTATGCAACTGCCCTAAAGATGGCACTTACAGCATTTCTTTGCGGTGAGGTACAGCCGATATAATGACAGCAAAGGTTTTAGGTGTCTTTTTGTACCTCACGAGCTTCAAAAACGCTGTAGCTGAGGTCTGATGTCATTAATCCTAGATAGAAGTTGTGATTTTGACACTATTCCGTTAGCAGAGCCACTCGTTTCCGCCACCGTCACCCCTTTTTTTGCGAGCTAATCTGCGAAAAATCTGCCCTAACATCTTTCGTTTATTGCTATAGCATACTTGCTGAGCGCTTTACCTCCCTCTCCGCCGTAACCGTCCCTTGTTCGCGTTAGCGGCTTCCCTAGGGAGCAACGGAGTCGTCTTGACATTCCCGTTCCCATAGCGATGCCGAAGGCATCAGGGAATAGGGGATGGTCTGGCTGGATCCTGGCTTTCGGGAGCATCCCACTTTTGCAAATTCATGGTC
>JAAUPS010000066.1 GCA_012033015.1 Phormidesmis sp. RL_2_1 | reverse complement strand
TCTCTCGGTGAGTGCTAGAATCGATTGCTCTGGTACGAATAGGGGGATGCGGCTATGCTTGTTTTCAGCGATCGCCCTAATGCATTGGCACCATATCTATCATTGAGTCATTGAGCTAATTGAGTCATTGAGCTAATGAGGATTGGGCTGCTAATGAGGATTGGGCTAATGAGTATCGAGTTAGTGAGCATTGAGTTAGTGAGCATTGAGCTTATTTAGCTAACCGTTCTTTAGCTAACCGTTCGACTAACCGTTCGACCCTTTACATACCTTCACTTACACTTATTCGGCGCAGCCGTCCTAGAAACTGTCAAATGATCAAAATTCGACTCAAACGCTTTGGCAAGAAGCGCGAAGTAAGCTACCGGATTGTCGCCATGCGTGCTCAAGATCGCCGCGATGGCCGTCCGCTTGAAGAAGTAGGCTTTTACAATCCCCGCACAGACGAAACGCGTCTAGACGTGCCAGCCATTGTCAAATGGCTTAAAGAAGGTGCTCAGCCCACCAAAACTGTTGAGCATCTACTCAAAAAAGCGAATGTGTACGAACAGCTAGGGGGCTAGTGTGAGCGCTCTTGATCAAGCAGGATATGAGGCGTTGGCTCGCTTCTTGATGGATCCGTTTTTAGACAAACCAGAAGCGCTTAAGTTTCACTCTGAAACATTGGCTGGTGGTAAAAAGCTATGGCTCAGGGCAGCGTTTGATGAAGACGAAGATAAAGGTCGAGTGTTTGGTCGAGGCGGGCGCAACATTCAGGCGGTACGCACAGTGCTGGCTGCCGCTGCTGAGCTGTCAGGGATGACGGTCAATATCAGCGTTTTTGGTGAACCTGAAGCAGAACGCTCAGAGCGCGGGACAGATCGTTCTGGCGGTCGTGGTGCCCGTAGTGGAGGGCGTTCGGGGGGCTCACGCGGGCGCGGTGGTGGGCGTAGCGGCGATCGCAGCCAACGGCCTCCTAGAGCAAGCACCAATCCGGCTCCGCCCAAGAAAAAACCTCGCGAGACTGAATAAGCGCCGCGAAACCCAACGGCTAACCATGATGTCATCCATCACTTTCACTGTACCCATCACTTTCACTGCATGGGAAATCATTACAAGTTAGGGTTGATGAGCGCTGAAAATGCGATCGCACTTGCAGGCCCCCACGAAGAAAACATCAAACGCATTGCGCAACAAACCGGTGCGATTGTGGTGCTGCGTGGGAGCGAGCTGAGCATTGCAGGCACCGAAAATCAGATCAATCGCACTCGCCAGATTGTCGAAACCCTAGAGCCAACCTGGAGCCAAGGGCAAGCGATCGCCATCACCGACGTGATGACCGCCATTCATGCGCTAGATACCCACCGTGAAGACGAACTCAAAGCCATCCAAAGCGATGTTGTCGCCCGCACCCGCCGTGGCCAAATCATTCGGGCTAAAACCTTTCGCCAGCAGCAGTACATCAAAGCCCTACGCCAAAGCGATCTTACCTTTTGCACTGGCCCTGCAGGCACCGGCAAAACCTTCCTGGCTGCAATGGTCGCCGTCAAAGCGCTCATGAACGAAGAATATGAGCGGCTGATTCTGACGCGACCAGCCGTAGAAGCCGGTGAGCGCCTAGGCTTCTTGCCCGGTGATTTGCAAGAAAAAGTCAATCCTTACTTGCGGCCACTGTACGATGCCCTGCACGAATTGCTCGATCCAGAGCGGATTCCCCAACTGATGGAGCGTGGTGTGATTGAGGTTGCACCTCTGGCCTATATGCGAGGGCGCACCCTGAGTAATGCCTTTGTCATTTTAGATGAAGCACAAAACACAACACCCGCCCAGATGAAAATGGTGCTGACCCGTCTAGGATTTAACTCACGCATGGTCGTCACGGGAGATGTCACCCAAACTGACCTCCCTCACTATCAACAGTCTGGTTTAGCGACCGCTATCAAAATTTTGGCCAAAGTCGAAGGCATTGCCTTTTGCGAACTGACCAAAGCCGACGTGGTACGCCACCAGCTCGTACAGCGCATCGTCGCCGCCTACGAAAAATTTGAAACGCCGTAGGGGAGTGGGCGTTCAAAGGCAAGCTAACCCCTTGGAAGCGTGCCTATTATCACAGTGCTCCCATAAAAGTGTTCTAAGATTTAGCCGTTCGTCTGATCTTCATTAGAAGACATTTTTGCCCCATGGCGACTTTACATGGCAACTGGATGCCCGACCTTCAGCAGTTTTTCTGTGGGGTGAAACGTGGAAAAAAGTTAAGGCCGCCGATGGGCCAATGCGCTCAGATGATTCGCGACCGACATTGGCGAATCATCCTTATCAGCTTGATCGCACCGCGCTAGCCGCCGTTTTTCAAAAAACAGAGCAGCAGCCATCAGAGGAACCCGATCTCGCTTGGATGCAGACTTATCTGATCAATGATTCGCTAGGCAGTGGAAAAGGGGCCAAAACCACCGGGCCAAAAACCGGGCCAAAAACCGGGCCAAAAACAAGCCAGACAACTGGCAACAGCACCCCCGCCAAAAACCAGGCAGCCACAAAGCAGTGGCAATCGAGAGTAGTTGTATTACCCACTAAATGGGATCAGCAGGGTCTCTTGCCTTCGCTGTCAGCAGATATGTCATCGGCAGAGTGCCTGCATCCTTGGCAAGTTTCTGGTGGATTGCTGGAGTCGATCACCGCGATTAAATTTCTCAGTGCCTTACCACTAGGGCAATCCGAAGCGAGTGCTTTTGTCGGGGCAGATCTGCGCTATTGGTCACATTTAACCCGCTGGTGCTTGGATCTATTGGCCCGAGGAAAGTTCGTGCCCGTGGTCAGTGCCGATAAAAAAGGGGCGATCGCATCCTGGCAACTGCTGCTTGATAGCGCCCTAGATCAAACTCGGCTAAAGGATTTCTGCAATCGCCTACCGCCCATCTGCCGCAGCTATCTGGAGCCACTTCCTAAAAAATCAGCCCCAAAGTCCTCCCCCCTACGTATCGATCTCCCCTCTGCGACCGCGCCCCTCGTTCGCAACTTTTTAGCATCGCTAGTCGATGCTCAAGTGCGCAGCATCGCCGCTAGCAGTCCCCTACAGGCCAATGCCCCTTTGAGTAAAGATCTTCCCTTGCGTGAATGGTTAGACGCCTTGGGTAGTCCTAATCCTCACTTTGAAAGCACCCCTGCAGGCACTGTCCGTCTCAATGATGCGATCAAGACTTGGACAGCACCTTTGCAGAACCTGACAGATGCTGTCGAAGGATTTCGCACCTGCTTTTCGCTGACTCCACCTGCACCAGGCGAATTGAACTGGGCGCTAAAATACGGCTTGCAGGCCATTGATAACGAAGCATTTAGGGTTGATGCTGCCACCATTTGGCAACATCCTACCGACGAACTGATCCATCAAGGTCGGGCCATAGCAGCCCCACAAGAAACCTTACTAGGCGGATTGGGCCGCGCTACTCGATTGTTTGATCCGATCAAACAAACCCTCACCGAAGCCAACCCTACCCAGCTTGTTTTAGATCCCATTGAGGCCTATCAATTTCTTAAGGCCACTGCTTGGCGGCTGCAAGACAGCGGCTTCGGGGTGATGTTGCCGGATAATTTAGTAGATCCTAGCAAGGTTGGCGCTAGCCGCCTAGGACTGCAAATTAGTGCCACTGCACCGCCAAAACAACAGCGGCTTGGCTTACAAAGCCTGCTGAACTTTAGGTGGGATTTGTCTGTTGGGGGGCAAATTCTCACCCAGGCAGAATTTGATGAACTGATTACACAGGGCACGCCCCTAGTCGAAATCAATGGGCAGTGGATTGAGCTGCGGCCACAAGACGTACGCGCTGCGAAAGAGTTCTTTGATAAACGCAAAGGCCAAACTAAGCTATCGGTGGAAGAAGCGCTGCGGATTAGCACAGGTGATAACCAACTGATCGATAAGCTGCCTGTGGTGAAGTTTGATGCTTCTGGCAAGCTAGATGAACTGATCACAACGATGACGACGGGTAACCAAAGTCTCAGTGCGATCGCAGAACCTGAGGGCTTTGAAGGACAGTTGCGGCCCTATCAGGCCAAAGGAGTATCTTGGCTGTCTTTCCTAGAGCAGTGGGGACTAGGAGCTTGCTTGGCAGATGACATGGGGTTGGGCAAAACCATTCAGTTAATTGCTTTTTTACTGCATTTAAAGCAGGAGAACGCCCTAGGCGGCCCCGTTTTATTGGTGTGCCCCACATCTGTGCTGGCCAATTGGCAACGCGAAGTCAAGAAATTTGGCCCTGAGCTAAAAACGCTGATTTATCACGGGGATAAACGCCCCAAGGGCGCAGCCCTGGTGAAAGCCACTGCCAAGCTGGAGCTGGTGATCACCAGCTACACACTGGTGCAGCGCGATTTGAAAGATCTCAAGCAAGTGACGTGGCGCGGCATGGTGCTCGATGAAGCGCAGAATATCAAAAATCCTGCCGCTAAACAGTCACTGGCCGTGCGCGAAGTCAACAGTGAGTTTCGGATTGCGCTGACAGGTACACCTGTCGAAAACCGGCTCGCTGAGCTGTGGGCAATTATGGATTTTCTCAATCCGGGATATTTGGGGCCGCTCAATTTCTTTAAAAGGCGCTTTGCCACACCGATTGAGAAATATGGCGATACAGATTCACTCAAGACTTTGCGATCGCTCGTACAGCCCTTCATTCTGCGTCGCCTCAAAACAGATCGCACAATCATTCAAGACTTACCCGACAAACAGGAAATGACCGTATTCTGCGGCCTGACCTCTGAGCAAGCAAGACTCTATCAAAAACTGGTAGATAGCACCCTCAGCGAGATTGACGAGGCCACAGGCTTGCAGCGCCGAGGCATGATTTTAGGGCTCTTGGTCAAACTCAAACAGATTTGCAATCATCCAGCCCAATTTCTCAAACAAGAGACATTGGGGAAATATCGCCGTTCGGGCAAGTTGCAGCGATTGGATGAGATGTTAGAAGAGGTGGTTGCCGAAGGCGATCGCGCCCTTATCTTCACCCAATTTGCCGAATGGGGAAAGCTATTATCCCATCACCTAGAGCATCGACTAGGCACCGCAACCCAATTCCTTTACGGCAGCACCCCACAAGCCAAAAGAGAAGAAATGGTCGATCGATTCCAACTCGATCCCAACGGCCCTAAAATCTTCATTCTTTCTCTCAAAGCAGGCGGTGTTGGCCTCAACCTCACCCGCGCCAACCATGTCTTCCACTTCGACCGTTGGTGGAACCCTGCCGTCGAAAATCAAGCCACCGATCGTGCCTTCCGCATCGGCCAAACGCAAAACGTACAGGTACACAAATTTGTCACAACCGGCACCCTAGAAGAGCGTATTAACGACATGATCAACAGCAAAAAAGCACTGGCTGAACAGGTGGTTGGCGCTGGCGAGCAATGGCTCACAGAACTCGACACCGATCAACTGCGCAACTTGTTGTTGCTAGATCGCGATGCTGTCATTGATGAAAGCTGATAACCTGAAAGCTGATAACCTGAAATAACAACCTGAAAGCTAACAACCTGAAATAACAAGCCAAGCTCACTGACCGGCTCAAAACACCTGGATATAGCGTGTGCCGGATGCATAACGCCGACGGCGAGGCTACGCCAACGGGTACACGCGTGTCGCTTGGCCTGTTGTCACGTAGAAGCTTCAGCCAGCGTACTGTACCTCAGCCAAGCGACCAAAGCTATAGTCAACCATGTTCAGAAAACTTGATCAAAATCTTTGGGTCGCCGAACAGCCACTGCGCTATTTCGGATTGAGCATTGGCACTAGGATGACAGTCATACGTCTTTCAACCCGCGAATTGGTTGTGATTTCACCCATTCAACTCAACCAAACAATCAGTCATCAGCTCAGTGAGATCGGAACTGTCCAACATATCATCGCCCCCAATCTCTATCACCACTTTTTTGCAGCGGATTACAAAACCTATTATCCAGAGGCTTGCTTTTGGGCTGTTCCAGGGCTAAAAGAGAAAAAGCCAACCCTTGCCATTGACAAAACCATTGAACATAGCAGAAGCGGGTCGGGCCAAGGCCCACTGAGAAGCGGGTCGGGCCAAGGCCCACTGTGGGAAGGGATAGAGCATATCTTCTTGGATGGCTTTAGAACCCTAGGGCCAAGTGGATTTGATTCACTCAACGAATGTGTCTTCTTTCACACGGCTAGCCGCACCTTAATCTTGACAGATACGGCTTTGCATTTTGATGAGAGTTTTCCGCTGCTAACCCAGTTTGCCACCAGAGTAATCGGCGGCTATAAGCAATTAAGTCCGTCTTTATTAGAAAAGATTGCAACAACAGAAAAAGCGAAAGTGAGAAAAGCCGTGGAGAAAGTTTTACTTTGGGATTTTGAACGAGTCGTGATGGCCCACGGTAGCGTGATAGAGAAGCATGGCAAACAACAGTTCAGCCAAGGATATGAAGCGTTTTAAGCCGAATGTGTCGTGGTGTTCAAAGGGTTAGCGGCTGTCGATAGACTTCCGTAAGAATACTGTCTTGGCTCGGTTTGAGCCTCGGGAATACTATCATCGCTGATCACTTTTCTCAGGTACAGCACACTGGCTGAACACCTGATTTTGCCAGTAGCTTTTCCTGTACAGACAACTTAATGACAGAGCCCTTCTTTTTAAGTCACTTATCCGATGCTGATACGGCCTCACACTTAGCAGGCTGTCAGTATTGTTTGGATAACATGCCAGGGGCCATTGCTCAGGTGCTCACAACAGTGACCGGACAAACCATTGCCTATCCTTACGTCGGAGCAGGCTGTTATAAGCTATTAGAAATTTCTACACCCAAAGACACAGACAAAGCAGCGACACCCCCTTGCCTGTTCAACGCCATTCATTGGGAAGATCGCGATCATTTTGAGCTAGCACTGGGCCGTGCAGCCAAAGTACCCATCGATGGGAGTGGGAAGGTCGCATCGTACTCGCCAATGGCAAAACTAAATGGATTGCACTGACGATGCAGCCCGTTGCCCAACCCGATTTAACCCAGCCGAGCCAGGCCACCTTGTTGTGGAACGCCCTAGCGCAAGATATTACAACCTTTAAGCAAGCGACGCTCGAAACCAAACAGCTCAACCAACTCCTCGCTAGCCGCCTAGAAGCTCGCACTGCCGAATTGGCGATTAGCCAAAACCGTTTGCAGAAGCTCGCAGATAATGTCCCAGATCTACTTTATGAGATGCGATTGGATAGCCACTCTCAACTCTCTTTTCCCTATGTCTCTGACGCTAGCCGTCGGCTGTTCAATTTATCGCCAGAAGAGTTACAAGCACGCGGCATTGACATGCTGCAGATGGTGCATCCAGATGAGCAAGAAGCATTGCGCCAAGCCATTAGGGAATCGGCTTTGATGATGAAGGTGCACCGCTATGAGTTTCGCATCCAGTTGGCCTCTGGCAAGCTACGCTGGGTCAGAGCAGTAGCCAAGCCTCAGCCCCAGACAGACGGCTCGATTGTTTGGTACGGCTGCCTCAGCGACATTAGCGATCGCAAGCGTATCGAAACCAAACTCAAACACTCTCTCAAAGAACTCACCGACGTAAAATTTGCTCTAGATTGCTCGTCCATGGTAGACATTACCGATCATCGAGGTCACATGACCTACGTCAACGATCGATTTTGCGAAGTCTCTCAATATCAGCGCGCTGAGCTGATGGGCCAAACCTATGCCTTGTTGAATGCAAAAACCCATGCACCTGAGTTTTTCAAAACGCTTTGGGAAACTATTAGCAGCGGTCAAGTCTGGCAAGGTGAGATTCAAAACCGAGCCAAGAGTGGTGAACTGTACTGGGTCGATACCACCATCGTTCCATTTATTGACGAATCGGGCTATCCCTATCAATATGTCGCCATTCGCAACGACATTACCGAACGCAAACAGGCCGAAATGCGCCTCATGCAGCAAACCCAAGATCTCGAAGCAGCCTTTGCAGAACTGCAGCAGGCCCAAACCCAGCTCATCCAAACTGAAAAAATGTCTAGCTTGGGCCAGCTCGTCGCCGGAGTCGCCCACGAAATCAATAATCCGGTGAGCTTCATTTATGGCAATGTCAATCCAGCCCATCGCTATGCGACTAGCTTGATATATCTGCTACAGCTCTATCAAAGCCACTATTCTCAGCCCCCCCAGGTAATTTTGGATGAGCTAGAAGATATGGATATCGAGTTCATTACCGATGACTTGATTAATCTCTTAAGTTCTATCAGAACGGGCGCAGAACGAATTCGCCAAATTGTGTCGTCTTTACGAACCTTTTCGAGAAAAGATGAAGCTGAGAAAAAGTCAGTGGATATTCATCAAGGGATTGACAGTACGCTGATGATTCTGGGCCATCGACTGAAGGCTACGGCTGAGCGTCCAGCCATTGAGGTGGTCAAGAACTACGGCGATTTGCCCGATATCACCTGCTATGCCGGACAGCTCAATCAGGTATTTATGAATATTTTGAGCAATGCTATAGATGCTGTCGCGCAAACGCCAAACCCACAAATCATCCTATCTACAGCCTTAGCGACGAATCAGGTTGTCATTACGCTGCAAGATAACGGCACGGGGATGACGGAAAAGGTGCGATCGCAAATTTTCAATCCATTTTTTACGACCAAGCCCATTGGCCAAGGCACCGGCATGGGCCTGTCGATCAGCTACCAGATTGTGACAGAACGACACAGTGGTTGTCTCATTTGTGACTCAGCCCCCGGTCAAGGAACAACCTTCACCATCCAAATTCCCCAACAAAACCCTCAGTAAATTCACCCACTTCTGATGGGTCAATCAGTGGACAAAACCGTTTGACTGTCCTGAGTTTAAGACTTAGCCATCGCCTCAAGGAACCGCCACACTAGCCAGCGATCCCACCGTAAAAACACCATTTCACGACGGTGTCGAATGCAAACCTTGAGCCATCGCCATCTCTGTGCCACTGAAAAACCTGGAATAACTGCTGAAAAAGCAGACAAACTAAACTGATATTTCTTCAATAGAGCAATGTATAGCAAACGTTCTCAGCAACTCGACAGACGCTATAGACATAACGTTTCATTGCTTTATGGCAAAAGGCTTCAGGAATAAACGCGCTCTAGTATGAATATCCAAGGCAGATACGCCCAACGTTTCCCCATGAAATCCCCCTTAAATCCCCATTAAAAACTAGAGTTCAAAGCAGCTTGCAGAAAGGCAATGCCTTTGCCTGATAACTCTATCAAAGAGCGCTTCCTCTAAAGTCTCTTTTGCTCATGGCCCCCATCGGCTGGGAACACTACTAACTAAGGGTGAGCCTCGCTGATTCTCCACCTGTCCCGCTATCTCACACCATCATGAAAGCTACGTCCAACCCCGTTGACACACGCACTGCGAGCGATTCATACAACAGCACAGAAGATCGTCTACCCTCTGAGTTTGATCTCTCGCTGGTTGCCGCTGACGAGAACGCTGAGGTGCATATTGAAGGGATAGACTTGGAAACTAGCACCAAGCCCCGTGCCACCCGCACAACTGATTTGGTCAGACTTTACCTCCAAGAAATCGGTCGTGTAAACCTGCTAGAGCGAGATGAAGAAGTCGCCGAAGCACAACGGGTACAGCAACATATCGAGCTGTTATCCATGCTCAAAAAAGCAGCCACCGCAGCGGATGGCACACTGGCAACCTATGTGAAACTGCAAACCACCCGCGATCAGCTTACGGCACAGCTCGGTCATCGGCCCTCTTTAGAACGCTGGGCCCATGCAGCAGAGCTACCTATCAGTGAGCTAAAGCCTACCCTAGCTGCTGGCAAGCGATTGTGGGCTGAATTGGCTAGCCTCAGCGTAGAACAGTTGGTCGCCGTGCAGGCTGAAGGCATCCGGGCAAAGGAACATATGATCAAGGCCAATTTACGCTTGGTCGTATCGGTAGCCAAAAAATATCAAAACCGGGGCTTGGAGCTGCTGGATTTAATTCAAGAAGGAACGTTAGGCTTAGAGCGAGCAGTCGAGAAATTTGATCCGACCAAGGGCTATCGCTTTAGCACCTATGCCTACTGGTGGATTCGTCAGGGCATCACTCGGGCGATCGCAACCCAAAGCCGCACCATTCGCCTACCGGTTCACATCACCGAAAAGCTCAACAAAATCAAAAAAGCCCAACGCAAAATCTCCCAAACCCAAGGGCGCACTGCCAAACTCGAAGATATTGCCCAAGAGCTAGAGATGACCGTTGCCCAAGTACGAGAAGTGCTCCAAAAGGTACCGCGCTCGGTTTCTTTGGACACCAAAGTAGGCAAAGATCGCGATACGGAACTGGGCGATCTGCTCGAAGCTGAAGATATTTCGCCTGAAGAGCGCCTCATGAGCGAGTCGCTCAAGCGTGACTTAGAGCAGCTCCTCACTGACCTGACCACGCGTGAGCAAGAAGTCATTACCCTACGCTTTGGCCTTGGTGACGGCGTGCCCTATTCCCTTGCAGAAATTGGCCGCACGCTAGAGCTTTCCCGCGAACGGGTCAGACAAATTGAGTCAAAAGCACTGCAAAAGCTGCGCCAACCTAAGCGCCGTAACCGCGTTCGCGATTACTTAGAATCGCTGGGCTAAAGCCCATTTTCTGCGGCTGGCTCCTTCCATCTTTCCTAACGCAAGACCGTAGGCATGGCTGACATGTTTGCGGTTTTTTTTGGCGCTTAAGCGTGTGCCGGATGCAGGCGATACACGCGCGTCGCTTAGCCCGGTGTCACGTCATGGTTTTAGCCCCTGCGGGCTGGGCGACTGCCTAGGCGATGATCATCACAGTTTTACCCACCGTATGCCCAGCTTCAGCGTAGGTATGGGCCTCAGCAATTTGCGCTAGCGGATAGGTTTTATCGATGACTGAGCGCAGGTTACCGGCTTCGATTTGGGCCTTCAGGTACTGTAAATCCTCATGTTTGGACTGGAGTAAAATCACCTTAAATTTTTGAGCAGGCCATAGCGCAGAAAGAATACTTCTCAGGTAGTTACCGGGAGAGGGCTGGGTTGTGACATAGATGCCCCGAGGCTGTAAAACTGAGCGACAAGCTGACACAGAGCAATTGCCCACCACGTCAAACACAATATCGTACTGGGTTGTTCCCTGGGTAAAATCTTGTTGATTGTAGTCAATGGTTAAGTCTGCACCCAGGCTTTTGACCAAATCAATATTTTTGCCGCTGCATACGCCCGTGACCTCAGTAGCACCCAACAGCTTGGCAATCTGCACGGCGTAGGTTCCTACACCACCCGAGGCTCCGTTGATCAGCACCCTTTGCCCAGGCTTAAGGTGGCCCTTATCCCTGAGCGCTTGCAAGGCCGTCATGGCGGCTAAAGGCACTGCTGCTGCCTGCTCATGGGTCATATTGGCGGGCTTCATAGCGGCTACTTTTTCGGCGACGGCTGCATATTGGGCATAAGCGCCGCCTGTGAGCTGATCCATGCAAGCGTAAACCCAATCTCCGGGTTGAAAGCGGCTCACCCGCGCGCCAACTTCTATCACTTCACCTGACAGGTCAAATCCAAGCGCGATCGGGAAATTATTGCCGGTTAATAGCTTGAGCATACCCTTTCGTATTTTCCACTCAATCGGGTTAATGCTGCTGGCAAATACTTTAACCAAGAGCTGATCGGCTTTGGGCTGGGGTCGGGCTACCTCGGCAACTTGCAATACCTCAGGTGAACCATAGCTATAGATAATGGCGGCTTTCATCGATCACCTCGGGGCATTTGAAAGAGCAACTTGCCAGTATTACGCATAAAAAAGCACATACTGCTCAGATCATTATGGTGTGTGCATTGAGCGGCAAGCAACTCTACCGATGGGGAGAAATCTCACTCTATCTATAGTGATAAATCAGTGATCAATCAGTGTTCAATCCAGATAAACCCAGATGAATCCAATGATGATCAAAAAACGCACTGAACCAATGTACTGAACCAATGCACTGAACCAATGTACTGAACCAATGTACTGAACCAATGTACTTAAATCGTAACGGGAGAATCGACGTACACGGTTGGCTCTTGAATAGAAAACTGAAGACTATACGCTAACAGCTTTTTGGCAATGGTGTCGTTGGCTAGCTCTAACAGCCGTTTGCGAAGCTGAATGGAGTTTTCACTCGATCCTAAAATGAAGAAGGTCACTCGCGCCCGAGTACCTGGCTTATCGTCTAGCTCAAATAAACTAATTTTTGTACTGCCCGGATCAATGCCAAACAATATGTTGGTGCTCTCTTTCACCACTTGCTCTACCAGCGATCGCTCCCGCTCCTCCAGCATTCGCACAAAATCTAGATAGAGTAGCACCATTACCTTTTTGCCGCGCGTAATATTTTCAATATCTAGATTCGCCATGGTTGAATTGGGGATAATCACCAGTGTGCTCTTTGCCGCTGTACGCAGCTTGGTCGAGCGTAAACCGATGGACTCAATGCGGCCATAAACATCTTCTGCATGGGGATTGAGGCTGACTCGAATATGCTCACCCGGAACAAAAGGTCGATCTAGATAAAGCACAATGGTACCGAGCAATTGTTCTAATGTTTTTGCGCAGCAAAGGCGATCGCAGCCCCCCCAATTCCCAAGCCTGCAACTAGCCCCACCAAACTGACCCCTTGATTTTGAGCAAACGCCACCACAGCCACTAAGCCAATCATCACATTCATCAGCGTTTCGACCACCAGCAGCATTTCATCGACCTCTAAATTGAGGCGCGCACTAAGTCAATGCCGTAGATGCGCACAAACTGACGAAATAAACGAGAGGCCAGCCACGCCAGACTAATGACTAGCGTCAAGGTAATAAAAAAGCTCAGAATGGCATAGATACCGTCATAGGCTTCTAGCAAACTGAGGCTTAGCGAAATCAAAATGAGCGATCCACTCGTACGAAATAACGGCTCAATCGGTTTCACAAAATTGACATAGATATCTGAAACGCGATCCGAGGCAACTCGCCGCAGAACAAAGCGTACCAGGCTCGGTGTGTAACGGCCAATCACCAGCGAAAGCAGCACAAAGATAGAAAACAGACCCAGTTGTAGCCCCAGTCGGATCAAAAAGAGTTGGGCAGCTTGGTCGAGCCGAAATATGTCTTCTAAAGTTGAAATCAAAGCATCCATAAAGACTTGGCGCAGTGCTGTAGAAAAGCTGTAGCCGATTCATCTAGATCGTAATTGGAGAATCGACATTGATTCTTTGTTCTTCAATATCAAAAGCGATGCCGAATTCTTTAAGCTTTTGGGCAACATTACGACTTGCAATATCTAACAGTTGACCGCGTAAATCCATAGAAACCTCGCCTGAGCCTAAGATAAAAAAGGTCACTTGGGCGCGCGTTTCGATGGTGGAATCAGGTTCTATAAAAGCAATGTCGGTACTGCGCGAATCAATCCCAAAGATGTTTTGGGTGCTCTCTAAAATGACTTGACGAATCAAAGCCCTCTCGTCGCTAGCAATCATCCGATGAAACCTTAAATAGATAATTGACATCACTTTTTTGGCCCCAGTAAAGTTCTCAATGGTGATTTGGGTGAGCATATTGTTGGGGACAACGACAAGCGTTCCTTTGCCTGACGTACGAATTTTGGTCGATCGCAGCCCAATGGATTCGACTTGGCCAAAGGTACCATCTGGTAGGCCAATGTAATCATCAATTACAAACGGACGATCAATATAGAGAACAATGCTGCCGAGTATTTGCTCTAAGGTTTTTTGGGCGGCAAAAGCTAAAGCTAGCCCCCCCACCCCTAGGCTTGCAATTAGGCCAACAATATTAATTTGGTGGGTTTGGCCAAAAATAATGACAACGGCAACCGTACCGCCAACGGTGGTCGCAACTTTACCTAGCAGTAAAACTTCGCTATTGATCTTCGTGCCTTCTCGAACAGCGGCATTGAGCAAATATACATCAAAAAAAAGTTTTGATATCCGAAAGCTCAGCCAAACGACGAGCCCGCTGATCACTAAACTCAATGGAACATCGACCCATGCATAGAACTTAGCTTCGGGCCACACAATCATAAGGAGTAGATCGACCGCACTGAGGCCAAGGACGATCGCCAGTAATGTCTGATGCGGCTCAATCACTTCACCATAGATCGCCAGCGACCACTGCCACTGGTTAAAGACGAAGCGAAATATAATGGGGCCTAGGCGAAATGCGATCGCCACCACCCCAACTGTTAGCAACACAATTAATCCAAGCTCTAGCTCTGCTTCGCCCCATACCTCACCCAAACTACCCCAAGTCATCTCCACATCAACGTCCTAATTTTGTTCGATCAAAGCCCTTTCAAAAGCCCTTTCAATAGATGCCGTTCCACACCTACGGCCCATCAGACGTTATCCAAAACACCGGTATATGAAAACACCGGTACATCAAAACACCGTTACATCAAAACACTAATACGGGAACGCGTTTATAGGCAGGGGTGTGGGATTTCGGATCGGTCGTCCCTTGCATGAGCACGTTGGCTTCAGGATAAAACATCAAGGCTGCCCCGCACCTGATGGCCCCGCAGATGATTTCAATATTTTCCAGTTTTCCGGCTTCGCCTTGAACAGTGATGCGCTGATGATGGTGAAATCCCGCCGATTTCACATCATTGGCGTTCATCAAAATGCAGTGCCGATGCGGCATTCCCCGATATTTATCAGCCGTGCGATAAACAACAGTATTGTGTTGGGTGTAGCTACGAGCTGTAATCAAAGCCAGCACAATGCCTTCGCGTTGACCAAAGGCAGCAGGGGTAGGTAAAGAAAGTCTAGGTATAGGCGTCAACTGCATTTGGGCTCTGCCCGAAGGCGTCTTAAACTGGGGTTGGGTCAAAATGCGGCCTTCAATCGTAAACTCTGCTTTGGTCTCGTCAATTTGCCCAATTTTTTCGTAACCAGCAATTGTTTCGGCAATGAGTTGACGCACGTAGCGGGTATCTTGCAATTTACGCCAGTCAATGGGGGCGCTGCCATGCAAGCGGTGAGCGAGTTCTGTGATGAAATTTACCTCAGCGACCAAATTCGCCTGTTGCAGGTGGGTTTTGCCTTCGTCGTTGAGCCTGACAAAGTTGTTGCCCGATTCGACGGTGGTTTTGTGGGGATTCTCAAAACGGTTGAAAACTGGGAGAATCAGTGTTTGTTTGCGGGCGAGTCCGTGAAAGTGACCCAAATTGGGCTTAGTGGCCAAATAAACAATGGTGTCAATTTTACTCAGGGCGCGTTTAGCCTCCGCCAAATTGGGATTGGCGGCATAAAAGTTGCCCCCTAAACACAGCAGCGTATCGACGTTACCGGCATCGGCGGCTGCGATTAAAGCGCGGGCATGATAGCCAGGAGCGAGATCAAGAGAACGCCCCAACAGCTTTTCGAGCAACGCTTTTAGCGCTGGCTTGAGTTCATTTTTAACCCCCATTGAGCCGAAGCCCTGAACATTCGAGTGACCTCGAATAGGCATGACGCCTGCCCCTATTTTGCCGATGTTACCGGTGAGTAGGGCGGTATTGGCAATGCTACAAACCCCGTCAACACCGTTAGCTTGATGGGTGACACCCATGGCCCAAGCGAAAACGGTGCGTTTGGCCTGGCTGATTAAAGTCGCAGCGGTTTCGATATCGGCTTGGGGCACGCCACAAGTGCTGACAATGGTCGCCCAGTCCGTTTCCTGAGCTTGGGCAACCACCGCCTCCCAGCCATCGGTATGTGCTCGCAAGAATGTCTGATCGATCAAATCGCGCTCAATCAAAGACTTTTGAATGCCAATAAAAATAGCCAAGTCGCTGCCGGGCAAAGGTTGTAAAACAGATTGGCAATCTCGGAGCCAGGAATAAGTGATTTGAGCGGGAAGGCAGGGGAGCCAAATTTGACCAAGCCAACTTCTTTGACCGGATTCATGACAATGATGGTGCCATTGCGATCGCGCAATTTAATCAGCTCATTCATCAGCCGAGGATGATTGGCCGGGGCATTTGAGCCGACTAGCACGACACAATCAGCCTGCTTTAAACTTTCCAAGCTCACGGTAGACGTACCCGAGCCAAACATCGCACTGAGCCCCTCCGTAGAAGGCCGATGGCATAGATCAGAGCAGTCTGCCAAATGGTTAGACCCTAAAGCCCGCATCATCAGTTGCAGTAAATAGGCCGCCTCATTAGAAGATCTCCCCGAGCTATAGGCAGCCACTCGCTCAGGCGGCTGACGAAAAGCCTGCTCCACCAAGTCATAGACCTCGTCCCAACCGATGCGCTCGTAATGGGACGAGCCCGCCCGCAGGATAGCCGGAAAGCTCAAGCGCCCCAGTCTATCGGCTGCCATAGAGCTAAGCTGCTGCAGCGCTGCAACAGAATGCTGTTCAAAAAAATGGGACCCAACGGCTGGCTGCAATTCTGCCACAATAGACTCTACGCTTTTCGCACAGCGCTGCAGTTTTTCGCCAGCCTCATTCGTAAAGCCTCCTTTTTGTCCGCCCGTGCCCCAAGCGCAAGATAGGCAAGCACTTTTGTGCAACAGCGTTTTCCATACCTGCGGCCCTTCTGGGGCTAGGGTATGCTGCGCCCAATAGGCCATCACAGGCCAACCACCACCGCTATGTCTGCCAGGATCGTCCGTAGGCTGATCGTCGGAGTGCGAAATAGCCAAATTTTCCGGAGGCAAACGATTGTCCATGATTTGGGTAGACGTAAATTAGGAATAAATGGGCACGCTACTTGAAACAATAGCGAAACTTGATGCGATCGCCCTCTATCCTGAAAGCAATCTTGATATGAAAATTTCCCAAATTTTAGCCAGAATTGACGCTAACCAGCTTTTCGTCCCAGCCTTTCAGCGGGAGTTATGTGTGGAAAAAGGAAGATGCCCAAAAGATCATAAACTCACCCCTGTCTGAAGCGATACCGGCTATGGGCTGAGGTCTTGCGAGGGGTGACAATCCAGGCGTGATTGCCACTGAGATAGTCATACATTGCTACGACTGAAATCGAGTTTTTCAAGAGGACATAAAAAGGCAAGCAGACGATGTGCTGCAAATAGTAAAACCAGGGATAAGCCCGAGAAGCCACCTTAGCGGCGGCCAAAACCTGATAAATTCCGCTAAAAAATGACAAAATGCTAGCCACTACAAAATAAAGAGACATCTCTCCAGTGGCAGTAGGTACGAGCCAAAAGCTCAGTAGTATGGGCAAAAGCTGAAAAGAGATCAGCGAAAAAGACTCGCAGTAATACAGCAAATATGTCCAATACACTTTTTGCCAGCGGGTGAAATAGGGCGATCGCCACAAGCGACGTTGGTAAATCAAAGACACTTCTAACCACCCATGGGCCCAGCGCTTACGCTGAAACCAAAAGGCTTTGAGAGAGGTCGGCGCTAGCTCACTGGTGACGATACTGCGATCATGCAAAATGCGATAGCCGTTGAGCAACGTTCGCAAAGAAGCATCAATATCTTCGGTCAATCGGTTGGGATTAAAGCGAATCTTTTTCAGGACAGCGGTGCGCCAATAACCATTCGAGCCACAAAATATGCTGGAGTCGGTCAGAAAAGACTTTGCCGGATGACAAATGCCGTAGAGCTGCTCAAATTCAATCGCGACATTCAGCGTCAAAAAGTTTTCGCCATAGTTGCGCACAACATTGCGCCCTTGAACCACATCATAGCCCTGAGCAATCCAATGCCAAGCCCGCACAAAGCAGTCTGGCGCAGGGTGGTGATCCGCATCTAGCACGCAGGCAATCTCACCTGTCGCAATATTGAGGGCTGCATTGATATTTTCAGCCTTAGAGTGACTGCCTTCTACCCGTAGCAGCGTTAGCTCAGGATGCTGCTTACTGAGTCTGCGCAGCTCAACTTCAACCAACAGATCGACCGGTGTGTTGTAAGCCAAAATGACTTCTAGTCCGCCTGCTGGCCGCTCAATATGAAACAACAAATGTCGTATCGTCTCGACTACAATATCTTGTTCATTGGGCAAATAGGCGGCTACTAAAAAAGAACAACGTGGAACAGGTGACACCGGATAGGGATACTCAAAGCCACGCACACCCATCCATGCTTTCAAGCGCTCTAGTCTTCGCCTTGATGGATAAACAGCGGGCTCACGGCGAATTGCAAATCTACGGAACAGGGCGTTGCTCGCCTCTAGGATAATGACCACCGCATTGAACAGAAAAAAGGTCAGCACCACGCCTGCGGCGTAAACAGTGACCATCCTTGAACAATAAACAACTGTAAAAAATGGCGGGCAATCCAATCAACAGCCCGTGGGTGAAGATAATCTTGTAAAGCTCGAATGACCATTGTTTTGCCATGGTTGCTCTGAAAAATTTGCGAGAACTGTACTTTTCTAGAAATTTGCAAGAAATTTGCAAGAACTGTTGTAAACCATGCGAAGGAACACATCACGTGCGCCGATGGTGATGCAAGTCGATGGTGATGCAAGTCGATGGTGATGCAAGTCGATGGTGTGCACTGCAGCTTTCAAACAACGGTTTTAATACTGGCGTAGGCGCTGGTTCGAGTGGTTTTTTCAGCTTCAAGTCGTCTGAGCCTGTCAGCATTTGCCCAAAGTGTCTGCTGCCCATTCGAAATTTGACACAGGTAGGTTTCTCCATCGTCTAGCAGTGTTTCCACTTGCAGCACTATCCAGTCTCGGCTGCGCTGATAGCTGACGCGATCGCCCACAACCGGCATCCAGCGACACAAATCAGTCCCAGGATTGAGTGCCAGCAAATGATCAATATCACGCCATAGATGCAACACACTGCGCTGAATAAAAGGTCGAATACCATCTGCGATCATTGCCAGTGCCAACGTGCCAACCAGCATCAGCGGCAGAGATAGCCAATAGCGAAAGAGATTCCCTTGAACCCATAAATTGATAGTTCGATCAATGACAAATCCGTGAATCAGGAAATAACTATAGCTGTGAGCCCCCAATCGCCGTAGGGCTGCCGACACCACGGGCGATCTGGTGAGCGATCGCAGCACCACCACTAGGCCCATCACCAGCCCGACCGGCAACAACAGATCGCACACGACCCAACCCAACTGATAAAACTGAGCTATAAAACCGAGCGTGTATAGCAACAGCCCCACCAACACCAGCCGTTGAGGCCGCCAAAATAAAGGCCCGCGGCGATCGCAATAGGCATCGGCCATCGCCATACCCACCACAAAAGTACTGAGCTTCGCCAAAAAAGAAACAAAAGGCAGCCAATCATTCGGCGTCTCGACAAGAGCATAGGTGAGATGTCCGCCAAAGCCATACACTGCCCCGTAGCGATAGAGCACAGTGATCAGCAAGCTCACCAACCACAGCGTTGTGCCGCCCCATCGCCGGATCAAATACCAGAGCACAGGAGAAATCAAGGCAAAACTGATCGCCAGCGGAATAAACCACCATGAGCCATTCGTGTTCAACAGCGTTTGAGCGTTGAAATCAAAGAGCAGGGGAAACGTGACGCCAGCAAAAATATCCCATGGCGCTGGTCGATAGCTATCAGTGACCAAACCAATCGTCCAGAGGATAGGATAAATCAACCAAGTCACTGTCCAAAACGGCCACAGAATTCGCAACAATCGCCGCCAGATAAACTCGCCAGCACTGGACGATTGAGTGCGACGACGTAACGAGAGCACCAACACAAAACCGGCCATCAAAACAAACACATCCACCGCTTGAAACCCAAACCAAACGGGTAGGGCCATTGCCTGGACGAAACCGTTGTCACCAAGGCTATCGCTAGCCTCTTTAATCGCCACCCAATTCCTTTGCCAGCCATCCGGTTGAGGCGTATAGGCATAGTCTGTAAACAGGAGCTGGGCGTGGTATAGCAAAATACTAACGGCTGCCAATACCCGCAAACCTTCTAACCAACTGAGCTGCCGCTTCAAGGGGCGTTTGGCAGCTCGAGCGCGAACCAAAAAACGTTGAGACATAGGTGCTTACTTTCTTTACATCTGCCTGAAAAACTGTATGAAAAGCACAAGTTCAGCTATTGGCAATCAAAGGAGCAAACTAGATGGGTCAAAGTGGGCCGTTGAAATAGCTTACCTAGACAACTTACAAGCATCTAATGCACCCTATTGGTAACAAATGTAACGTTTACCTATGTCGCGTTCACGACATAGGACTCAAATACGCACATTTATCCACCTCAGCAGGTGTGCTCGTCCCTAGGCAAAGCTGAAAAGTTCTACGTTAGATCACACGTTAGTTCACGGGTAAACCCACTCGTTCGTTGATTTTTTCAAGCGGAAGATGGCCAACATGGCTGTGTGCGTCACCTAGCATTCACTCAGGTATGCATACAGCTTTTAGTATCGTTCTGGCTCTATAGCTCTCTATAGCTCTCTATAGCTCTCTATGGCTCTCTATGGCTGCTAATGGCTGGATTCCTAACGGTTGGGTAATGCTATAGCAGGCAATCAATCGCTACGGCAGCTAGAGCTGCGATCGCAGTAATACCTAAACCCTCTAGCGGACTTTGACCCTGGCTAACCGCAAAAGATGTGATCACACCTGCTCCTAATGCGGCAACGACAAACGAACCCAGCCAGTCTCTTTTGGAGTTGTTATACATATCAGTTGCCTCAGGTACCTGCAACAGGGTGCTAATTCTCATGGGCGCTTCCTAAAGTATCACCCTCTTAGGAGCACTCTGAGTGCTTACCGGCATTCTGTAACCAACTGTTGAACTGAGACAGCTTTCTTAATAGTTTTCTCAGATTCGCGACGCAGCAGCGCCTTTAGCCCCTGAGCCAGAGGGAGAAGCTTCCCCAAAGACACTGTACTCTCCCTCTGTCATTCCAACCCTACTCTCGATCCACGTTACCGCCCTTAATCCAGCCCTCTTCGCCACCTCCAAACGTTATCTTCAGCCAACCGCTGTCTTCTGAAAGCACTGTCACACTCTGCTCATAGGCCAAGCCGCCTATATTCTCATAGTCGGTTCCAGGGCCTGCACGCACAACGAGCCCAACCGACTGATTAACCCATGCTTTATAAGCACCTTCCGGCAGCGCCTCATCTGCTTCTGCTTCGGATTCAACAGCCGTTTCCCCACCTGCAGCATCCGTTTCAGGCTCGTCAGCCGTACGGTTTTGATTACCTGGACTCGTCGGCGTTTGGGTTTGGGGCAAGTCGTTTTCGTAGGTGGGTCGATCAGGGCGCTCTGCGTTTTTGGTCATGAAGTATCGGGCCATGGATAAGCCCGCCAACGACACAATTAACATGGCCAAAATCAGACCGAGGACAAACTTACTGAGGCCCAGTAAAAAGTTTTTCATCACCATGGCTTAGGGCAAAGATGCAAGAGCCCTATGGTTATAGCGTGAAGAGTGCTGTTGGTAAAGGACTTAATGACGGTTTTTGATATACAGCTACAGATCGTTGCTTTTGCGCTGCTGCTCAATGCGTTCCGCTAAAGGACTTTGGCGTGAGGCTAATCGGGCTTTGCCCGAAGCAGCCCAGCTTTGCAAAGCCTCTATTTGGGGCTGAGCGGTGCGAGCTAGGGGAATAATTTGGCTGAGCGCTTCTAGAATATCGTCGTTTGTAAAATCACGATTTTGGCTAAAGCCGATGTGCATGGCTTCAATCAGCGCCTGCTCAATTTCAGCGCCAGAAAAGTCAGGGGTTTCGTAAGCAAGGCGCTTGAGATCGTAAGCCGCTAGATTGTGAGGGCGCAGACGGGCAAGATGAACGTTAAAAATAGCCTCGCGCTCTTCTTGGCTGGGTAACCCGACAAAAAATATCTCGTCGAAGCGGCCTCGACGGAGCATTTCGGGGGGAAGCGCCTGAATATTATTGGCCGTGGCCACGACAAAAACAGGGGATGATTTTTCTGCTAGCCAAGTGATAAAGGTGCCAAAGACACGGCTAGTGGTGCCAGAATCACCGCGACCATCAAACCCGGCAAAGGCTTTATCGATTTCATCTATCCATAAAATGCAGGGGGCGAGCGCTTCAGCAAGCTGGATCATTTGGCGAGTGCGCGATTCCGATTCACCGACTAAGCCGCCAAAAGAGCCGACCGACATCTAGCCGTAGCAGGGGCAGGTGCCAGTGGTGGGCAATTGCCTTGGCCGTGAG
>JAAUPS010000006.1 GCA_012033015.1 Phormidesmis sp. RL_2_1 | reverse complement strand
TGAGGCTAGGAAGGCGGCTGGTTTCAATCCGATTAAGCACATTCATGACCCGAATACAGCCATCCGGCGAAAAGCCAGCGCGAACCATGTACTGATAACCGACCTCGTCTGCTTCGGCTTCTTGGCTGCGCATTTGCGCTGAATATTCCGCATCTAGTGCGGCAACTCGCTCTTTGTAGAGTTCTTCAGCTCTGGCAGTAGCCTGCTGAGTTTGGTCTGCATTTAGCCCTTGGAGAGCACTATTCACCACATTTCCAGCCAAAATGCCGCCAACCGAAGATCTCACCCCTATCGAGTTGAATATGCCACCAGTGACTGCACCCAGCACGGAACCTAAAATGCTGCCCTGCTGCTGGGCCGATTCTACTTCTCCACGGGCTTGCACCAAAGCTTCTTCTTGCAGCCCTTCGATTCTGACCCGAGCAGCAACCATATCCGGAATGTGATTTTCAGTATGGTGGGCCATTTCGTGCCCCACCACGCAGGCCAAAGCCGCTGTATCACCATCGAGCTGTTCTAAAATGCCAGCTTCAAAGGTGAGCATGTTCACTTCAGAAGCATAGGCATTGATATTGAGATCATCGGTGACGCGCACTCGCCAAGGGCTCTCATCCAATCCATTGGCACGAGCAATGCGTTCAACAATGCGGTAAACCACATAGTAATCTTGGCCAAGCTGGCCCAAAGAACCCTCTAGCGCTGAGCGGGCATTTTGATAAAAGGCATCATCATTTTTATTGGCGGCCTGCTCCAGCACAGATAGGGGCTTGGCTGTTACCGCGCTTGGCAGCGTTGCCGTAGAAATAAGCGGCACCGCCAGTAGCGTTAGCAAAGACAGGAATTTCGGTGAAAATTTCATAGGAATAAGCAATAGTTGAGCGTTTCAGGACAAAATACTGGCTTCAGATAGATGCATGGCCGTAGTATATCCCGTACATATACTGATATAGCAATAGAACTCAATCTAAAGAACTTTATCTAAAGAACTTTATCTAAAATATTTGGATTCAGCTCAGCTCGATTCAGCTCAGCTCGATTCAGCTCAATTCAGTTCAGCCATCAGCTCAGACTAAAGCGAACCTGAAGGATGTGATTTCAAGGCGCTGCTTTTGGGATGGGTTCCTTTAAGATGAGGTATATATGTACTTCAAATACTTAATTGCTGTCTGATTTGGCTCTGCTATGAAGTCTCGAATCCCTAATCCTTACCGTCAAAAGCCTGGGCCAATGAGACGCGATCGCACCTACCCCACAAAGCGATCGCCTATTTTGCGCGCCCTACAGCTTCTAGCGATTTCGGCAACAGGCGGTGCCATTATCGTCGCGGGTCTAGCTGGACTAGCATTTTGGCGCTCCGGCAGTCAGTTCATAGAAGGGTTAAAAATGGCCATCACCCCTCAGCCACCCGAAGAGAAGGTCGATGTGCGTACCGTTGTCGTCGAGCAAGTCCGCGACGTCAGTGAACTGACCACAGCGATTTTTACCATGGAAGCCGTTGTCCCGGCCCAGAGCAATCGCAAAATTGGCGAATACACCATTGGCAAAACCAACTTGCTCTATATCGCCTATGGCGAAGTGCGCGCAGGCGTAGATTTAGCAAATGTGAGCGAGGCAGATATTACTCCGTTTGAAGAGGGCAAGCGGGTAAAACTCATCCTCCCGCCCCCCAAGCTATTAGATACCAAAATCGATGTTGAGCGATCAGGGGTGTACGACTACAATCGAGGATTTTTGAATTTAGGGCCTGATCGGGCCCCGGAGCTGCAATCGGCCGCCCAGCAGGAAGCCCTTGTCGAAATTGAGCAAGCCGCCTGCGAGCAAGATATTTTAGGTCAAGCCAATGATCGCGCTGAACTGGTCGTCAGCCAGTTGCTCAAAAGTGCCGGATTTGAAGAAGTTATCGTCGAAACCACCCCCGGCGCTACCACAGCTTGTCAGGCATTGGGATAGCGGTGCATCGAAGTAGCCGGTTAGCCCAGCCAGTCAAGATAGCTCATCAAGATAAGGAATGCTCACCTAGAGAAGGAATGCAGCCTGACTTGGCTATCTCTAAACAAAGAAACCCCTTTAACCTTTTTGGTTAAAGGGGCAGTCACACAAGACATGCGTGAGATTGAAGCTACACAAGCGTTTTAACTGTTAAAACCTCAAAAGGTTTGTTTATTGATCGACTTCTGTACTGTCTGCATCGGCGGCGGCTGCAGGTGCAGGAGGCAAAATTACCCGGTCAATGATGTGGATAACGCCGTTACTTGCTTCTACATCAGCAACCAATACATTTGCATTGTTCACCGTAACCGTATCATCGACTTCTACCGTGAGGTCGCTGCCCTCTACTGTGGCGACGCTACCGCTTTCTAGATCGCCGGACAAAATGGCACCCGGAACCACATGGTAGGTCAGTATTTGAATGAGAACCTCCTTATTTTCAGGAAGCAGTAACTGATCGAGTGCGCCTTCAGGCAATTCGGCAAAGGCATCATCTGTGGGTGCAAACACTGTAAAAGGGCCTTCACCACCCAAAATTTCAGTCAGTTCAGCAGCATCTAAGGCTGCAGCCAAGGTTTTGAAGACATCACTGTTACCGGTCAGTTCAGCAATGGTGAACTCACGGGTATCGATTTCTTCTTCAGCAACTTCAGTATCATCACCTTCTACAGACTCTTCAACGACCGGTGCCTCTTCTAGCACGTCTTCGTCAGCGATGGGCTCCTCTTCTTCCATCATCATGTCTTCGTCAGCGATGGGCTCTTCTTCCATCGTCATGTCTTCTTCAGCGATGGGCTCCTCTTCCATCATCATGTCTTCTTCAGCGATAGGCGCTGCTTCGAGTAGCTCTTCCTCAGCGACAGGCGCTGCTTCTAGGGCTGCAGCACCGGGTGCAGGCAGGGTTTCTGCAGCAGCAGGCTCCTCGGAGACAATGTCTGCAGCGGGAACGTCGGCAGTGGTTTCAGGCATGGCTACGCTAGGGAGAGCCACTAGGGTACCAAAACCGCTGGCAATCAAGCCGAGCATAGCGTTTTTGATGAATCGGGGGCTATTGTTAACTTGCATAGAACCTCTTGATTTAACTCTAAATGAGCTGTCTTGATTGAGTGAATTACCCCTTCGCCAAAGTAGCCAAAGGGCAATCGACGGGGTCGGAATAGCAGGCTATCCAAACTGTCTTCAGGGTCACGATTGTCAGCTTAACTTTGTAAAGTGTTAACCAAACTTCATTAAGCGTTTATAAAGCATATCGAAGAATTTGCAAATACAGGTATTTATAAATGGGGTGATGTCTATTTGGAATAAAGACGTCAAGATGAATAGGCACTGAAAATTGCCCAACTGCACTTCTCCGTAATCAGCGCTGAAGCCCGGTTATAAAAGAGCTGTAGCGACCGCTATTTTCACGGAGCACTGTACTCATAAAGGAGATGTTCGGATGTTAGAACTACACCAGTTTGAAGCGTCTCACTACAGCGAAAAGGTACGCCTCGTCTTGGATTACAAGCAACTGCCTTACAAAACCATTGAAGTTTCCCCAGGGATAGGCCAGATAGAACTCTATAGATTGTCTGGGCAGCGGCAGGTGCCGGTGCTTAAAGATGGGGATGTGGTGATTCCAGATTCGACTGCGATCGCACGCTATCTAGACAAAAAATATCCTGAGCGCCCCCTGATTCCCACAGAGCCAAAACAAAAGGGACTATGTCTGATGATGGAAGCCTGGGCGGACGAATCCATTGGTTTAAATGGCCGCAAAGCCATGATTGGCGCATTCAACCAACACCCTAACTTTCGGACGGCTCTATTGCCCGTTTCTACCCCAGAGCTGGTCAAAAGCGTCATCGGCGCGGTGCCAGGAGATGTGCTGAACTTACTGGGTACAGGGGTTGGCTTTGGTTCAGATGCAGTTAAGTCAGCCACCGAAATTTTGCGCCAAGATTTAGAAGCGCTGTGCTTGATCTTAGGCACCCAACCCTATCTCTGCGGCGATCAGCCCACCTTGGCCGATTTCGCCGTGGCCGGTCTTTCGATGTATCTCAAATTTCCGTCAGCAGTTTATGTGGATTTACCCATGGGCATTTGCGATAAAGGCGTGCCTGGATTGGCGGATGACCCGGCTTTTAGCACGTTTTGGCAATGGCGCGAGCAGCTATATCGTGATTTTCGCAAGCAGCGTAGCACCAGACCCTCAGCCGGTGCGCCGGTGACCGATGGAGCTACAGGGCCAGTTGCTATTGGAATTGATTGAGTGGTTGCCCAGCTATCCAGTAATGTGAGCATGGGTGTGAGCATGACGAATGTGAGCATGACCTTTGCGTTGCCGGTGTGTGGCGGGTGTTTTTATGTGTGATATCGCAGCTCGACTCTCTGATGTACTGGATGACTCCTCTATAGTCACTTGGGCCGCGGTATCTGCTGAGCAGCAGCAGGCCGTCATGGAGGCGCTGAGTTCGGCGTCACCGCCTGCCTGCCTGGCTTTGCCTGGAACCGTTGAGGCGCTTGGTAAAGTTATGGCGCTGGCGGCTACCCACCACTGGCGCGTGCTGCCCACAGGCCAAGGTACCAAGCTGAGCTGGGGGGGAACAGCAGAAGCCATAGATCTGGTGGTGAGCACAGCGCGGCTCAACCGAGTCATTGAACATGCCGTAGGTGATTTTACCGTGACGGTGGAGCCAGGGGTTCAGGTCGCTGAACTGAGACGCATTCTGGCTGAACAACGGCAATTTTTGGCGATTGATCCTGCTTTTGATGAGCGGGCGACGATCGGCGGTGTGGTGGCAACTGCCGACACGGGTTCTTTGCGCCAGCGCTATGGCGGTCTGCGTGACATGCTCATTGGGGTGCAGTTTGTTCGTTATGACGGAGAGCAAGCCAGAGCCGGGGGACGCGTGGTTAAAAATGTCGCTGGTTATGATCTGATGAAACTGCTCACCGGGGCCTATGGGAGTCTGGGTATTTTGAGTGAGCTGACTTTTCGGCTGTATCCCATCCAGGCCAGCTCACGCACATTGGTGCTATCTGGAGAGGCTAAAGCGATTGAGGCGGCGACGGCCCAAGTGCGTTTGTCGGGGCTAACGCCGGTGGCATTAGATGTGGTGATGCAGACCTCAGCAGCAGCCCAACAGCAGGCGCGCCATCTTGCTCTGATTGCCCGTTTCCAAGGCATAGAAGCAGGTCTAGCGGAGCAGACAGCACGACTGAAAAAGATTGCAACGACCCACAGCCTGAGCTGTCAGCAGTTGGATGGGGAAGCCGATAGCCAGTTTTGGCAACAGGTGGCTGATGAGATTAAGCCCTATACGGTGCTGTGCAAGGTGGGTTTGCGACCTAGCGGAATTCCTGGGCTGATAAAACTGATCGAGGCTGTCGATTTGAATGCGCAAGCAAGGCTATATGGCACGAGTGGCTTGGGCTGGATACAGTTTGAGCAGGCTGATAAATCGGTAGATGAGATCGTTGAATCATTAGAAAAATTGCGATCGCACTGCCAAAACAACGCTGGCTTTCTGACCATTTTGCAAGCGTCCAAAGCCCTCAAGCAAAAAATCGACGTTTGGGGCTATAGCGGCAACGCCCTAGGTGTGATGGATGATATCAAACGCAAGTTTGATCCACAGCGGCTACTGAGTCCGGGGCGATTTGTGGGCGGTCTGTAGCCGTTTAAGTCCGTAGCCGCTTAAGTCAGCAGCCGTTTGAGTCAGCAGCATATCAGTGGCAGAGATCAGCGAGAGCAAACTAGGATAAAAACTGTTCAAGCAAATCAAGCAAAAGAAACTCAGGAGTTGTTGATTTTATGAGTACTACTTTGAAAGTTCCTTCGATTAAATGTGAAGGCTGCGCCGATACCATCACCAAAGAGATTAAGGTGCACGATAAAAACGCCGATGTGAAGGTTGACATAACCGAAAAAACGGTTGAAGTCGATTCAGCCCTATCTGAAGCTTCCATTAGGCAAGCGATTACTGCAACAGGTCATGACGTGGCGTAAGTAAATTTGGCCCATAAAAATTTGGCCCATAGCTAGATCAATCACTGGGCCAATACCTGGGGCCAAGACTTAAACCAGTAAATGCATCTGTTAAAGCTTCTGCACAACAGTCATGCAATGGTATTTGGCGGTGTTATCACAGGCAGACTGGACGGCTTTAGGGCCCGTAAAGGCAAGGGCGAAGGCGATCGCCTACCTCTGCCAAATTGTGATCGACAATCCTCACTGGATTCCGGCAGATCACTACGCTCAATCAGGCCGTCACAGCACTGTGTGAATTGCCTGGAATGGGCCTAGCCATGTAGGGCAGCACGCCAAAAAAATGAACAAGCCAAAGCAACATGAACACTAACCTAGCAACAGATTTATTCTTAGACCTAGAGACCGATACGATTGAAACGCCCATTGGCACAATTGTGATCGTTGTGCGCGGCGATCACCTGTGCGCCCTAGATTTTGAAGATTGCCGCACGCGCATGATGAAACTGCTGCAGCGGCAGTTTAAGCCGGTAGAACTGGTCTCTACCTGTGATCCAGCCGGAATCAGCACACAGGTCAAGCGTTATTTTGCAGGAGAGGTCACAGCCCTAGCGGCAGTTCCCACGCTGACGGGTGGCACTGCGTTTCAGCAGCAGGTGTGGCAAGGGCTGCGGCAAATTGAGCCGGGGCAGGTGATGACCTACGGTGAGCTAGCGCGCACGATTGGCAACGCCAAAGCGGTACGGGCAGTGGGTATGGCCAATTCGCTTAACCCAGTCGCAATTGCCCTGCCCTGTCATCGAGTGGTCGGGGCAAACGGTAAGCTCACAGGCTATGCTGGCGGCCTAGAGCGTAAACGCTGGCTGTTGGCCCATGAGAGCATATAAGGATTAACACTGTGTCATTACGCCAATGGCTATGGCTAGCCTTACTGTCTTCCTTTTGGGGCAGTGCTTTTATTTTCATGGAGGTGGCGCTGCCGACTTTTTCGCCTGTGGCGATTGTCATGAGCCGTATGGGCATTGCCGCTATTGTCCTGAGTGCAACGCTACAGAACCAATCGGCCCTGCGCGACAAGTTGCGATCGCAGCCCATCTCTACTTGGCTCAAATGCGGTGGACTGAGCCTACTCAATAACTTGCTGCCGTTTGGCTTAGTGGTGTGGGGCCAACAGCATATCAGCGCTAGTTTAGCCTCTATTTTGATTGCCGCCGCGCCTTTGTTTACCGTAGTACTGGCTGTTTTTATCTTGCGCGAACGACTGACATGGGCTCGCGCAATAGGTGCTGTGATTGGATTTGGGGGCGTGGTTATCCTGATTGGCCCCGAAGTGCTGCGCGGCTTCAATCTACAAGGGCTTGGTGAAATCGCGATTTTAGGAGCAGCGCTCTCCTATGCGATCGGGGGATTCGTAGGGCGACGATTCCATGTCATTCCCGCCCAGCTTGTTTCTACCATGACTGTAACGATGGGCGCATTGATTATGATAGGCGTCACCCTCGTAGCCGGGTGGCTTAACTATCCATTACTCACCGGGCAGTGGCAATGGTCGGCAGGTTTGGCACTGCTAGCACTAGGAATATTTCCTACGGCAATGGCCTATCTGATTTACTACCGATTGCTGAGCGAAGCGGGTGTTGTCAACACATCGTTAGTATCCTTTCTGGTGCCGCTAAGCGCCTTGGTGCTCAGCGCACTTATCCTACATGAGCGTCTAGACCCACCTGCCATCTTAGGCATGGGCCTAATTTTGACAGGGCTAGCCGTCATCGATGGGCGATTATTTAAGTAGACCCTCATTACATCAGCGATAGCCGTTGGGCTGTCTTGATTTCCAGCTTGGACGCAGGGCCTTACCGCTGCTCGTCAAGGCTTTGAGCGATTACTATTGTTCTAACTAAATCGTCAGAGGCTATAGCAGAGCATATGTCCCCCAAAAATATCATGGTGAAGTGCCCGCAGTGCCAGCGCGTTTATATCGACTGGGAGACGCCTGCTTTGGGGCCTAGCGTCAATCCCCACACCGTCAGCCCTAGTACGGTGTGCTCCAAGTGCGGCCATCGCTCAAATATCAGCGATTTGAGCGACCAAGGCGGCGTTTTTACAAGTCATAGAGCCAACGCCCTGAAGCATTCGACGACGCTGGCCATAGCTTACGGTAACGGTGTCGCACCATCGCCAATGCCCCCGTCAGGCTCGACGGGTATGGGTTCATCGGGCATGTCGGGCTGTATACCCGGTTCCGGTGGGGGTGGGGTGGGCGTGCCGGTAAAGTATAAAAGCTGTTCACGTAAGGCGGCAGCAGAATCAGGATCGCCCTGCTGCTGCAACAGGTCGGCCGCTTTAGTGTAGTCAGCGACTACCGCATCAATCACATCTTGGGGCCAATCGCTGGGGCTAGAAAAATCTACCGTGGCATTGAGATAGGCGCGGTTAATAATCGATTCAGCCCGACCTAAATAAGCGCTAGGGTCAGTATCGTCAAGGGAAATAGCAGCCGTGTAGGCTTCAATTGAATCGTCGTAATCTTCTGAAATGGCTAGGTTGTAGGCACGGCTAAAGACTTGCTCGTATTCACTAGAAGGGCGAATTTCAATTTGGTAGCTGCCGCCTTGACTGGAAAAGGAAGTGGCGATCGCACTATAAGTACCACTTTCCGGCAGCTCAATGACAACTGTAGAATTCAGCGAACCACCATAGTCATCATTAGAGGCCAAAACTTCGCCATTAGGGCCTTTTAGCACTAACACAGTGTCAAACTCATCGCTTTGCAGCTCGATAGTCATCGACTGTCCCATTTCGCCTTCAAAATCATAGGTGTCTTCCATGGGGGCCAGCACGCCCTGTTGCTGAACCAGTGCTTGCGCCCAAGCTGCCCGATGGGCAATCCCAGCGACCCCGACCAGGATAGCCGCCGCTAGCAATCCTTGGGAAACCTTGACCGCTGCCTTAGAGAGCTTGCCTTTCGTCTTACCTTTCATAGAAGAAAACCTTGTCGTACACGTTCGTAGTGTTGAAAAGTCTAGACCTATTATCTAGAAGCACTGATAACTTGTGGGACACTATAGTAGCTGTCTTGAGCATAAATAACTGTCTTGAGCATAAGTAACTGTCTTGAGCATGAGTAACTGTCTTGAGCATACCGACCGGGAGAGAGACCCTTTTGTTTGCCTATGTTTAAAATAAAAATGAAAGGCTCTATAGTCGCAGCAACCATTGCAGTGACTATAGGGGGTATGCCAATAGCCAGCAGCGCGCAGTCTCAGATTGGATCAAACCGCCCCTCTGACATGCCACCAGAAACCTTAGAAATTGAGCCAGTAGGGCCTAGTGCTACAGATGTCATGGAAGGGGCATTTGAAAGTGATCTGGATGGTGAAATTCCGGAAGAAATCTTGCGCACAGAAATTATCACAGCGGCGCGATCGCCCCTTACCGGAGAACCTCTCACCCCCGCAGAATACGCCCAGCTCCTTGACGAACTTGAGAGAAAACCGGCGACTGAAGCTTCTGTGAGTGAAAATATTCGTTATATCGTCTTGCTCTTACAAATTCGACGCGCTATCCAACCCATCGTCCCCTTCTTTTAAATTCCCGGCCAACCTCTTGGTCATTCATGTATCGCCAAGAGGTTATCGCCCTGTATTTATCATTCTGTATTTATCACTCTGTATCTATCACCAGGTATTTATCCCCATGCGGATATCAAAACGCATCAGTTTCCATTATCAAGATCGTTTCAAAGTCACTACGTTTTGTTAAGCTTACAAACATATCAAATGCCCATCAGACAGCTCAGTTGCTCAGAACATAGTGATAGTGAAATTATAGAAAACAGATATCAGCCATAAGGCTTAACATGAACCTGCATGTCAAAGCTTTAGGCCCAAGCTTTCCGGCCAAGGCTTAGTGTCAACTAGCCTAGTGTCAAAAGGCACATCCCCTTAGTACTAGGCTTTGGCAAAAAGGAGCCGGGGCGTTTTCCTTAAGACGCTTCCACAGGAGCTTTCCATATAAGCTATGGAGCAGCACTTTTCAAACCAACTTCAAACTCAAACTTACGCGGATTAGGTAATTTATATGTCGTCAACGGTTGCTCTTGAGCAGATTGAACGGATTGTATGGAATCAGCACCAAAACCCTTTCGAGGTGCTAGGCCCACATCCCATAGAGCAAGACGGCAAACAAATCTGGGTAGTCCGCAGCTACTTACCCAAGGCCGATGCCGCTTGGGTGCTGCTGCCCGACGCCCGTCAAGAATACGAGATGCACAATCAGCAGCATCCCCAGTTTTTTGAAGCGATCATTGATGTAGAAGAGTTAGCCAACTACCAAATTCGCTACAAAGAAGGGGCCTGTGAGCATGTCAGCTACGACCCTTACGCCTTTAAGTCACCCGTAATGACTGACTTTGACGTGCATCTATTTGCCGAGGGCAACCACCAGCGCATCTACGAAAAAATGGGTGCCCACCCCATGACTCAAAACGGCATTTCAGGGGTATATTTCGCCGTCTGGGCACCCAACGCCCGCAATGTATCGGTAATGGGTGATTTTAACCATTGGGATGGTCGTCAACACCAAATGCGCAAAGGTGGCGGTGGCATTTGGGATTTGTTTATTCCCCAGCTTAAAGCCGGTGATTCATACAAGTATGAAATTAAAAACTTAGACGGTCACATTTACGAAAAATCTGACCCCTACGGCTTCCAGCAGGAGGTGAGGCCAAAGACCGCTTCTGTCGTAGCCAACCTAAACGAATATACCTGGGGCGACGGCGAATGGATGGAGCATCGCCGCCAAACCGATGCCATGAGTCAACCCATTGCGGTTTATGAAGTGCATTTGGGCTCTTGGCTACACGCCCCATCAGCAGAACCGGCCAAAAATCCTGACGGCAGTCTAGCGCCAGTGGTGACCGTAGCCGATCTTAAGCCAGGAGCACGGTTCCTGACATACCGAGAGCTAGCCGCTAAGCTGATTCCCTATGTCAAGGAAATGGGCTTTACCCATATTGAAGTAATGCCAGTAGCGGAGCATCCTTTCGATGGATCTTGGGGCTATCAGGTCACCGGCTACTTTGCCCCGACCTCTCGCTACGGCACACCCGAAGACTTTATGTACTTTGTCGATGAATGCCACAAAAATGGCATTGGCATCATTGTCGATTGGGTCCCAGGGCACTTTCCTAAAGACGGCCATGGCCTAGCATTTTTCGATGGCACCCATCTCTACGAGCACGCTGACCCCCGGCGCGGTGAACATAAAGAATGGGGCACCTTGGTATTCAACTATGGTCGCCATGAAGTACGAAACTTTTTAATCGCCAATGTGCTGTTTTGGTTTGACAAGTACCACATTGACGGAATTCGAGTAGATGCAGTTGCTTCTATGCTGTACTTGGACTACAACCGTAAGCCCGGTGAGTGGGTCGCTAATGAGTACGGCGGTAGAGAAAATATTGAGGCTGCAGAATGTCTCAAACAGGTTAACCACGTTCTCTTTAGTCACTATCCCGGAGCCCTTTCGATTGCCGAAGAATCCACCTCTTGGCCGATGGTTTCTTGGCCGACCTACGTCGGGGGTTTAGGCTTCAACCTCAAGTGGAACATGGGCTGGATGAACGACATGCTCGACTATTTCGAGATGGATCCTTGGTTTCGTCAGTTTCATCAAAACAATATTACTTTCAGCATTTGGTACGCCTTTAGTGAAAACTTCATGCTGGCGCTTTCCCATGATGAGGTCGTGCATGGCAAAAGCCACCTGATTGGCAAAATGCCCGGCGATGACTGGCAAAAAATGGCAAATTTACGGGCGCTGTTTGCATATATGTATGCCCATCCAGGCAAAAAGACCCTGTTCATGGGCATGGAGTTTGGTCAATGGAGTGAATGGAACGTTTGGGGTGATTTGGAATGGCATCTGTTACAGTTTGATGCTCACAAAAACCTCAAGCACTGTATCGAGCGACTCAACTATCTCTATCGCCGCGAGCCTGCTCTTTACACCCAAGACTTTTCCCAAGAGGGCTTTGAGTGGGTGGACTGTAGTGACAACCGCCACAGTGTGGTTGCGTTTATTCGCTTTGACAAAGAGAGTGACGAGTTTATTCTCACTGTGTGCAATTTTACGCCCCAACCCCACAGCCACTACCGCGTTGGCATACCCACTAGGGGTTACTACCGAGAGATCTTCAACAGTGACGCTCGCGAGTTTGGCGGTGCCAATATCGGCAACCTTGGCGGTAAATGGTCAGATGACTGGGCTTTCCACAATCGCCCTTATTCATTAGATCTCACCCTGCCGCCGCTGAGTGTAATTATGATGAAGCTCGATGTACAGAAAACCGAGGCGGCTGAACAATCAAGTGAAATAGGCTAGCCTGTAGACATTTCGCCGATAATGGCAATCAGCTCATATAGCTTGGGTCGCTTGGCTGAGGTACGGCACGCTGGCTGAAGCCTCTACGTGACAACAGGTCAAGTGACCAAAGCTATAAATATTGTTCTGACCAAAATATTAACTGACCCTCGTTTTTCACGTTGAGGGCTTGAGATTCACTATTCTATAGAGCAAAGTAAGGATACATCCTTACTTTGTCTGGGTGAGCATTCCTTGGCGCCGTACGACAACGCAGGTTCTCACCGTTATTGCCGTACGACGAACGCAGGGTCTCACCGCTGATAGAGTCGAGTTAGCCGCTGTTGATCAAGGTCTTTAGAAACAAGGTCTCTAAAAATCACTATTGTCCTAACTCACTCGACAGAAGCGATAGGTCTTATAAAAACTTTCACTAGCGTCAGGGTTTCATTATGTTTGCTCGGAGCAATTTGGGTCAGGTTGCAATTGTTTCTAGTACTTGTGCTGTTTCTTTAACGGTGAGTTGGGCTGCTATGACACTGCCCGTTTTTGCTGAAGAAATGGGCGATATGGCTACAGCGCAATCTGTTGATTGGGTTGTAGAGAGTGCGGTTGATAGCGCTGTCAGCCATGTTGTAGAACAACCTGTTGGTTTAATCGACTTAGCGACTGAAAGCGCTGTAATAGATAATTCAGCAACGCCCCTTTCAGCAGAAGATCGTAATGTAGCGATGCTAGAACTTGCTGAGGCAATAGCTGCGGATCAACTTGCTGTTGAAATTCTTGAGTTTGATAGCTTTGAAGCTGATAGTACTGAAACTAGTGCCCTTGAGGCTGATAGTACTGAAGCTGATAGTACTGAAGCTGATAGTACTGAAGCTAGTGTCCTTGAAGCTGATAGTCCTGAAGCTGATGCTCTTGAAGCTGATAGTACTGAAGGTAATGCCCTTGAAGGTAATGCCCTTGAAGCAGCAGAAACTTTGACGTCGGGCACTTTGGAATCTGTTGCTATATCGACAGATTCAATTCAAGCAACCGACCCTAGGCTTAGCTCTATGGGTAATGTCCACAGCATCAGCGCTGAATCGTTGCCTGCGCTGAGCGCCGCTTTGGATAGTGACAATGCATTGACCCAGCTATACGCTGCAGATACGCTGTGGACGTTGACAGGCGATCGCGACTTAATATTGCCGACGTTAGTCTCTGCGGTAGCTTCTGAAAACTTACAAGTTCGTGAGTTGGCAATTTCTGGGCTGGCCTATTTAGGCGAACAAGCACTGCCTGCATTGCCCTTGCTCAATCGATTGGTCGGCAATAGTGATTCAAGAACACGTCAGCTCGCTCAAGATGCGTTGAGCGTGGTCACCAGCGGCACCCCCGCGTCAACAGCACTGGGTATTGTTGTCAGAGAGTCTCGTCGGTTAAGGATCGTGCCTACTGTGATTAGGGCCATCACAGGTTTATGGCGACGTTAATTGCAGCGGCAACTCTGGCAAAGTGATTCTGGCCAAATGACTCTAGCCAAGTGATTCTGGCCAAGTGATTCCTACAGTTATCACCGTTTTAGGTTTCGCTCGGCACATAAGGCTGCGTCTTTTCTGCCGGAGTCAGATCACTTAGGCTAATGTCTTGGCGCAGCTCACGGCCGTTGGGGCCAACAATTTGGCGAGGCAACGATTGTTGATCGACCACCGCCATAGTGTTCATGTTGTAAGTGGTGTAAACAGTGCTGGCGGTGTCTAAAAATACATCCAGAATGGTCAGGGTTTGGAAGGCAGGGGTGATCGTAGCGAGGAGAGATTTGGGGCCGCTGCCAAGTGCGCCGCAGTTCAGCGTGTTCAGGTTGCCTACTTTGCCAGGGAAATAAGCGTGATGGTGACCGCTGATGTAAGTGTGGACGTTGTGACGTTCGAGCAGTTGGCGCAGTTCATCGGCTTGATTGAGATATTCACCGGGGCGATCGCGTCTTTGGGAAACCGCATACATCGGCAAATGACCCATAACTATGCGCAGTTTGGCACTTTGCGCTTGTGGGCTAGCTAGCGCCCGATCAGCCCAAGCTACTTGCTCAGCCGGAATGTTGGCCGAAGAAGCATCCCAAGTTAAATAAAAAATGTCATTCTGCTTAAAGCTGTAGTAAAAGGGAAATCCACCCGCTTCAACAAAGGTCAGATCGGTGTCAGACTGGTGGCCCTCCCAGTATTTAGCTGTTTCCTCACGATCTATCACATAGATAAACTCACCATTTTGCTGGTAGTTAGAAGCATCGTGGTTGCCGATTGTCATCGCAAAAGGCAGTCCTGCAGAACGGATAGGAGAGAGAATTTTTTCGTCGAAAGCAGCCCACATGGCAGCCACTTCGCTTTCAGACAGGCTAAGGCTTTGGCCTGCGACCATATCGCCACCGCAGATTACAATATCTGGCTGCCACTCAGGTAACAGTGCAATGCCTTCAATGACTTCTCGGCGGTAGTCAGTGGAACCATAGGCGCTGTTAAGATCACTGATAACAGCTAGGCGAATGTCACCACGGGGCGGGGCGAAAAGGTTAGCAGGGCCAATGGGAGTGCCGGTATGACTAGCCGTTGACGCTAGTTCGGGTGAAAGAGGCGCAGGAGATGAGGTGTTGGCCGTTGGGGTGTGGGCTGATGGAGCGGTGGCTTGGGTGGTCGCGAAGGAAGAGGATTTGGTGCAGGCGATCGCACTTGTACCGGCAGCGCCGAGGGCCAATCCACTTAAGAGCATGAAGCGACGACGATTGAGCGGCATAGCTAAAGAACCTAGCTGGAGAACCTAAAAATGTAGAATCGTTTTTAGTATGGCACCCTAACGCAAAATTTGGGTGTCATTGCTTGCATCACGGCATCTATCGCTTTCGCCCCCTGTGATATTTTTTAATCAGCATGGGCTTCTAATAGAGATTCTCTAAATAGTTTTCGTCTAAATATTTTTCGATAGTTTTCGGTTCGATATGGCTGCTTGAATATGGCTGCTTGAATATGGCTGCTTGAATATAGCGGCCTAAATCTATAGCTGCCTAAATTTCTAAGGCGCTGCCATATCTAGGGTGATGTAGCCGTCAAATCGAGAGGGATTTGGGTCGTTTCTTTGCCCGGTTCACCGATGTCAAGAATAGCCTGCCGAGTAGAAGCCGGAACTATGAAAGTAATCTCCCCTTCTTTGGCGCTTTGTGCACTGACTAATTCATTCAAATCGTTGTTGGGCGATTGTGGTACCCCTTCTACCAATAGTCGGAACGAACGACTCCAAAAATTGAGATCATAGGGATAATTGCTAGTGCAGCGAACCGTGAGTTTTAACGATTGAGTTTCCTGGTTAAAGGGTTCTAGCTGTGCTGAGAGGATGGTATAGGTAACGCTGCCGCCCCCTTCAAAGGGCAAACTAGCTGCCATGCCACTAGTTAAGGTCGTCACCGCTGGATTTACGGCAGAAGGCTGATGATTAGCACCGGACTGAGCGGCAGGCGTTTCGGCAGCAGGTTGGGCAAGAGACGGCGGGCTAGGTGTTGGTGTTTCGGTGACTACAGATGGCGCAGTAGACTGGCTATTAGACTCAGCTTTTGTGGGAAAAATTCCAGCTTGATTGAGCGCGGCTACTAAACCTGCAATTGCCGTTATCGTCCCTGCAATCGCCGTTATCATAACGGGCAACGTTTGCCACCATTTCTCTGAGTCTTTAGCCACTTTTCGATTCTCTCCTGCTTCTAAGCTCAAAAGAGCCTAACGATTTAAAAATGTTCAGCGTCAACAGGCAAAATTGGGGTTACATATCCGGTTTTCAACCGTTTTTATGCTGCTTGGATACACCTCTTTTGGATACGCCTCTTTTGGATACGCCTCTTTTGGATACACCTCTTTTGGATACGCCTCTTTTAGATACACTTTTTGATGTAGAGCTTTCAGAGCGATGTCAAGCTTTCAGACGGGTGGAGTCTTGAGGCTTCAGTTGGTATCAATACATCCTACATTGACAAAACGTCAAAAAATAATGACGAGCGAATTATCAAGAACACCGACGGCGGCATCATCGTCAGCGCAGCTAGAGCCAAGTCTATCGCCTGCCCTATGGCTTGGAGCAGGGCTGATCACCGTAGGCTTTTTAGCGAATACGGTGCAGGGCGCACTCTCTAAGGTGGCTCAATCTGCCATTGGCCCAGGACAGTTTTTGTGGCTGTTGTTATTGTTTGCGCTAGGCGCTTTGCTACCGGTCGAAATTGGGCGGCGTGGGCGCGATTTACAACATGGCTTCGATCAAAAGGTGCTGCCTTACTATGTGTTGCGAGCCGTATTTGGCCTTTGCGGGTTTTATTTTTTTATTTGGGCGGCGGGGCTTGGCAGTTTAGTCAGTGCCAATGTATTGCTTAATACCACGCCAATTTTTATTCCTGTGATTGGGGCGGTGGTCTTGGGCAAACAAATTTCGCTCAGGCTTTGGGGTGCGATCGCCCTTGGCTTTGTCGGCCTACTGCTGGTGGTGCAGCCCAACGCCGACTTGCTGAGCAATCCAGCAAATCTGATTGGCTTAGGGTCGGGTTTAGCCGCTGCGATCGAGTTTTTGACGGTGCGATCGCTCAACCAAACCCAATCCCCCCTGAGCCAGACCCTCTACTACCTGCTGATTGGCTCTATCCTTATGGCCCCGATTGCCCTCTGGCAATGGCAACCACTCGATGCCCATACGCTAAAATTTACCGCTGGTGCGGCGGCTTCATTTCTCACCTTCCAACTGTTACTGGTACAAGCCTATCGCTACGCTGAGCCTCATCAAATAGGTGTCTTCCAATACAGCAGCGTAATTTTTTCGGCCATCATCGGCTGGCTGTTTTTTAACGAAATTCCCAACTGGATAGCTGCGGTAGGAATGGTACTGATCACCCTTGGCGGTGCATTAGCAATTTACCTGACGCAAAAACCTCAGCCAGAAAACTAAGCCAGTAAACTAAGCCAGATCTAGGGCCATGCCAAGCTTCAGTACAAGTCACTTTGATATCACGCTGTCAAGCGTTTAAGCATGGAGAGCGCAGAACACAACCATCGAAAGATCATCCATATTGATATGGATGCTTTTTATGCTTCGGTGGAGCAAAGAGATCATCCTGAATTGCAAGGTAAGCCCGTAGTGGTAGGTGGTAGACCAGAGCAGCGCGGGGCCATAGCAGCCGCTAGCTATGAGGCTCGGCGCTACGGTATTCACGCTGCGATGCCTTCGCGTACGGCCATCCAAAAATGCAGCCATTTGATTTTTCTTAAGCCTCGTTTCGAGGCATATCGTGCGGTTTCCGAGCAAATTAGAGAAATCTTTTTTGACTACACGGACTCTGTAGAGCCGCTCTCCCTAGATGAGGCTTATTTAGATGTCACGACGGATAAGCTGAACATTGGTTCGGCAGTTGCGATCGCCCGTCAAATCAAACAGCGCATCCATCTCGAACTTGGGCTCACCGCTTCAGCAGGCATTTCGATCAACAAATTTCTCGCTAAAATCGCCTCTGATATAGACAAACCCGACGGTCTTTTTTTAATCGCCCCACATGAGGCTCAAGCCTTTGTAGAACAGTTGCCTATCGAAAAATTTTACGGCGTTGGCCCCGCCACTAGTAGCAAAATGAAAGCCCACGGCATTGAAACTGGCGCTGACTTAAAAAAGTGGAAAAGAGAGAAACTCATCGCGACATTTGGTAAAGTCGGTGACTACTACTACCGCGTGGCTAGAGCCGAAGATAATCGCCCCGTCAACCCTAATCGCATTCGCAAATCGATAGGTTCTGAGCGTAGTTTTTTTGAAGATCTTCGCCAGCTAACGGACATGGAAGCCGCTCTCATTAATATTGCAGAAGACGTTCACCAGCGTCTGAAAAAAAACAAAAGACACGGCCATACGCTCACCTTGAAAATAAAATACAACAACTACGACACCATCACCCGTAGCCGTACTTTAGAGAGTCCTATTCACACGAAAAGTGACATTTTACAGATGGCTAAAGCACTACTCATAGAGCACTTAACGCCCAATCGCCCTGTCAGGCTATTAGGTATTACGCTCTCCAATCTCACGAGTCCGCAACCCTATCACCAACTCACGCTAGATTTAACGGCAAAGCATACATCAGCAGACTGAAGGTGCAGCAACCCAAAAAGATATGCAACATGTCATGTCTTGCTGAGAAAAATCTTACTGAACAAGCTCCACGGTTAGTTTGCGTTGTGCCAAAGTCGCTTCGAATAGCTCAGTCGGCAATATTTGCTCTACAGGCCATACGCCTGGCTTTTTGAGTTTGCCGGAGAGCAAAAGCTGGGCTAAAGCACCCGTACCACAGCCTGCACAAAAGGCCGTATCTTCATGGTCAAAGGTGGCCAAATAACGGGCGGGCTCTCCACCTTTGTGGCCCTCAATCAAGATTCGCATGGCAATGCCTACTCCCGTTTGCGGATCGGTTATTTGGGTCATGCGATAGCTGATTTGCGATAGCTTTTCTATCACTGTTGGATTTTTGAGGATGGCTTTGGGCATTTTGGCCATCAGCCCAGTGAGTCGGTTGTAATAGTCGGGCACTGAACCAAACTTGGTAACAATGGTCTGCAGTTGAGGAAATGTGTCGGCCACTGTCAGTGCTTCGACGGTGTTAAACCAATACACGCCGCCTTTGCCGTAACGGGGAAAAGTCAGTACCTCTCGCTGGCTATAGGGTGCGATCGCCCGCCATTTACCCTGAATTTTTGACATAAACGGTGTTTGCAGTTCGATAAACGTCGTGCGCATCACCGTCACACCTGCTCCACCGGAACCTGCAACGAGATAGCTCAAATGCACAGACTCTGCTGTATCCAACTGCTCAATACCCTGACGCACCATGCTACCTGAAATGCCCGGAAAAATGCCGGTGCTAATCACCGCCGTCACCCCTGCAGCTTGGGCGGCTTGACGGTAGGTCAGAGCCTGATTCACATAGTCAGGGCTATCCGCCACATCTAAATAAGGCTTGCCCTGGGCGATACAGCTTGCAAGCACATGGTGATTACGGCTGCGAAAAGGCCCTGCGCAATGAACAATCAAATCATGCTGGGCGATAGCTCGCTCTACCGCCGCCATTTCTTCGAGCGCGAGCACCTGATAGCGCTGACGTGACAACCGCTCATCGGCCAACTTGTCATCGGCCAACTTGTCATCGGCCAACTTGTCATTGGTCAACTTGTCATCAGGCAGCTCTGCTACGACCGTGGCGGCACGGCGGCCCGTAATCACCACCTCTGCAGCGGTGTAGGTCAGAATATCAGCCGCCACCTGGCGACCAATTCGCCCGCCGCCGCCGATAACCAACACGCTTTGAGTCATATGCTTACGGTAAAAAAACAGAATATCAGCGCTACAGATCTAGATCTGACAAAATATCTGTGGCATGGGTTTCTGTATTGATGCTCTCGTATACCTTAGTCACCACACCCTTGCCATCAATCACAAAAGTGACCCGCTTAGCATAGCCGCCCCCTTCTACTTCATAGGCTCGAGCAATGGTGCCATCGGTATCGACAATCAAAGGAAAGGGCAGATTAAACTTGTCTTTGAAGGCTTGATGAGAGGTTTCATCATCCATACTTACGCCTAAAACAACGATATCTTTGTCTTGGTATTCGCTGTAGGCATCGCGGAAGCTACAGGCTTGTTTGGTGCAGCCTGGGGTATCGTCTTTAGGATAAAAGTAAATAACCACCGTTTGGCCTTCAAACGCAGATAGAGAAACGGTATTACCCGTATCGTCTTGGGCTGTAAAATTTGGGGCAGTAATGCCTGCTGCAATAGCCATGGGATGAATCTCCTCCTAAAAATTGAGGGGTAATTTGAGAACTTGACGGGTAATTTGAGCGGTAATCGGCGGCTCGTCAACCATGCCGATATGCCTTTGTGATTCTATCAAGACTCTGACGGCTAGCGCTGCTATCTGCGGCATGTGGTGCGGCAAATGGCTCAGATGACCTAGCCCATTGGTTAGAGTCCGTTGCCGATTAAGATAAACGCCGCCCAGTCATTGGGGTGGCTGAACCCTTCACTATCAATCATTTTGAGCTGTGCCTGCCGTAGCGCTGCGGCCTTGGTTTTGCCTTTGTTTAGCTCAGCATAAAATTGGGTCATCAGCGCCGCTGTAGCGGTATCGTCAACTGTCCATAGGGCCGCGATCGCACTTTTGGCCCCCGTCTGCCGCACCTGAAACCCTAACCCCAAAATCTCCTTGCCATCGCCTTCGATATTGGTTGCCGTCTCACAGGCGCTAAAAACCACCAGTTCCACATCTGGCAGCGACCACTGCCGGATATCTCGCATATTCACTGTGCTGCCATCACCAAATAAAATAAAAGACGCTTCTGGCTGACCGGGCACAAACTTTGCATGGGTCGCCAAATGAATAATTTGGCGATTTCCCAAAGACCCTAATGTTTCTGCCGGGGTAAAGTCACGATCTAAGAGCGCTACGGTATTAGGAATCGTTGCCAGCAAATTTTCAATCTCTTGTTTGGCGGCATTCAGTCCTTTGTACACAAATGAATCCCCATCGACCTCTACTCGATAGGTCAGTTTTTCGTCGATAAAGGCCCCAGCCAATACGCTCAAAGCCGATGAATTTTGCCCTACCAAGTCATCTACTGTTGCGGCTGTGATGTTATAAGACTGATACTTTTGGGCTAGCCAGCGCTCACCATCATGTAGCGCGGCTAACGGCACGTAGCGCAAAACCTCATCTGGCAAATAAATAATACTTTCAACTTGCTGCGTGGCCAAAACGTCATCGAGTGGCTGAATCAGCCAGCGATAGAGCTGTTGCGCGGCAGGTTTTGAGTCACTGACTCGGCTTTGCAGGCTTTTTTGCAGATCACCTACGGTGACCGTCAATGTGGCTTGAGAAACTGGACTGGTGAAGCGTTCTATTTCCCCTGTGGGGGTAATTAAAATAATTTCTAGGCGATCGCGCAAAATCAATGGGTACAAAACAGCCGTTTTAACGGGCTGAACGCGCAAAGCAGCCTGCAGGGTTGTGATCACATCTGCATCGATCGGCAAGCCCTCTAGCGGTTCTGCGGCGGCGGCGGTGGTGGCTGTACTAGCAGCGGTGGCGGCAGTCGTCGCTCTCACCAACTCGATAAACTCAGTTACAGAGATATCTGCGATATTGTCTGCGATATTGTCTGCAATATTATCTGCAATATTGATAGAGGGCTGGTTGAGCAGCCCTTGTAAAACACTGGCGATCGCCGTTTCTTTGGGCATATTCAGCCCCTGAACACCCATAGCCGCTCGACTTTGGGCCTTGTGCAGATAGGTGTTGACCTCTTGGAGCCTCAGCAGCTCTAAGATTTCTACAGCTTCGGTAGGACGATTTTGCTGCAGAAGTAAATCTGCCGTATTGCGGTAAAAATCTTCAATCGTTTGAGTATGCTGCTGCTGCACCGCTAAAGAAAGCTGCTGGAGATCTTGACGAATGGTTTCAATTTGAGCGATCGCCTGCTTATAAAAGAAAATAGCCACATCAAGCTGACTTTGGGCCTCCATGAGCTGGCCTAAGTTCAGCAGCACCTGAATTTCAGATGTTTTGTAGCCATTTTGCTGACTGAGCTGCAGCGCCTGCAAATATGCCGTCCAAGCCTGCTCCCCATCGCCCCTATCACGATGTAAAGATCCCAAACTATCGAGTAACGGGGCTCGCTCCCGCGGATCGTCCTGCTCGGCCAACAGCGCAAAGCCTCGCTCAAAAGCTGTTTGTGCTGCTTGCCGGTTACCCTGCTTGAGATACACCGAACCCAAATTATTTAAGGCGCGAATTTCTCGACTCGGTGCATTGCCGCGCTGGAAGTCGTCAATGGCCGCCTGATAGGTTGCGATCGCCTGGTCATATTTGTGCTGCAGCTCCTCCACCCGCGCCAGACTAAACACAATACTGCCCGCTAGCGCCCGATCATCTACCCCGTGGCTCAGCTCAAATGCCCGCTGCAAGGTCTCTTCTGCCTGGACATATTGACCAATTTCAGTTTCTACCCCGCCAATATTGTGCAATCGACGCACCTGATTGGCCAGGGCAAGCGCCGAGGTGCTAGCAGCAGCATCGTCTACTAGGGCGCGCCGATAGGCAGTCAGCGCCGTGCCGTAGTTAGCGAGTTGATAGTTCACTGTCCCTAGCGTATCGTGCAGATAGTTCAAGATATCGGCATAATCAGAACTATTACCGCTAGCATCAGCAGGCCGCTCGGGATCAAAGCCTGGATTGCTTTCTACGGAGAGCGATTCAAATAACTCTTGTGCGGTTTGCAAAGGTGCTAGAGCCGCCTCATACTCACCGGCTCTGGCATAGGCAGTACCCAAACCACTGAGGGCTTCACCTTGAGTCACAGGAGATATCAGTGTTTGTGAGTCGATGAGAGCCAAAGCTTGTTGATAGGTTGCGATCGCGCCTTGGTAGTCTGCAGCCGTCATCTGCTCATCGCCAACCGCCAATAGCTCAGACAATTGTGCTGAAATGTCATCCTCCGCGCCATCTACCGCTGAAGTCACAGCCTGAGGGCTATCAGAGGCCGTGTTAGGCAGAGGTAAGTGAGATGAAGCTACTGGAGATGAGGCTACTAACGTAGTACTCAGAAGAGCCGCTAGCGGAGACAGCGCCAAAGCCGCCATCCATACAGGAAACATTATTTTTACCTGATGTTGATCTATTGCCTCTGTCGAGTCAGCCGCTGCGTCGCTTGGCGGCGCTAGCGGTGAGACCCTGCGTCGTCGTACGGCGCTAAGGAATGCTCACCAAGACAAGGAATGCTCACCAAGACAAAGTAAGAATGCATCCTTACTTTGCTATAGCCTTATAGATAATACGGCCTTAATCATGTGACCTTTAAGCTAGCTCTATTATCGCCCAAATTTTTCTATTTCTTTTTTCTGGGAAAAGGCTGCCACCAAGGATTAGAGCTTTCGCTGCCTTTGAGTGGAGAAGTCGCCCTAGCAAAGGCTTTACTCGCTATAGACTTACTTTCAGCCAGTTTCTTAGCCACCGGCTGACTTTGGGCAACTAACGAATCGATAGAGCGACGAATATTCATAGCAGGTATACAAATGAAAGGGGGCAAACAGCAAAAATGTCATCAACAGACTGCTGGTGACTTATTCAACCAACTTGTCAGCGATTAACTTTTCCGCCTGTTAAGTATTTGTCAGGGCATTTCCCAAAAGTTCTGGCTCAAAAAGGCCAAACCCAGATAACATCACCCTAACGGGTACCCCATGGAGTCAGGCTTTCTCAGTCCAGAAGTCTAGGTGTCACTTGCTTTTTCACTAAACTTCGAGCGCAATTTTCTAGGTACTGCTTTAGAGATATATCTCTAGATACATATACATATGCTACTTGTGCTACTTGTAAGATGAAGCAGATAGCTCTATGGCAAACCACTATCTGTCACCCACCTCTTCAAAATATTGTCGAAATTAACTAGCTGCTTTGCAGAACTTTTGAATTTGTGCCCGATAGCTCATCAAGCGTAAAGTTTCATTGGAGGTTGCATGGGCGCATCTATCTATCAAAACGCTGCCCGCCAGGACACCATGCTTCAAGATACCAACAGTATGGATAGCTCTCAAAATGACCAAAATCACCCCCCCTCGCTGCGACAGCTTGTCGAGGCAGCCTGCCAGCACCCCCCTGGTAGCCTACAGCGGCAGCGACAGCTCACTCGACTGATTCGCCTGCTAACGCCAAAGCTTTGGCATACGCCCGATGCCTACTACGCCGATGCGTTACAGCAAACCTGGATTTACTTTTGCCGTAACCTGTGCGAAGCCACCACCGGGCGAGCCTATGACAGCCAGCAGGCTAGCCCGGTCACTTGGCTCAATGCCTATCTCAAGCGCCGCCTGCAAGACTTTAGAATCGCTGAAATCCGCCATCGGGCCACCACCGCTTCTCCCAGTTACTTTCAAGGCAGCGAAGACAACCTCTTAGATCCTATCGACCGACTGCCCGCCCCACCCGATATTCCACCCTGGTTAGACCAAGTCAGAGCCTGGGCCACTAACGATCCCGACGGGAGCCTCTGTGCTACTCATGTGAGCAAGCGCCCCGAGGTCACTGCCCAATTGCTGATTTTGAAACGACTACCCCCTGAGACATCCTGGAAAGAACTCTCAACCGAGTACGGTATTTCTGTCGGTACGCTCAGTAGCTTCTATCAGCGTCAATGCCTGACGCGTTTACGTACCTTTGGTCGCGCTCAAGGGTATTTGTAGCAGCAGTGTATCACTAACCTTTTCTCTCAAGCTTCTCCTTTCCTTTCTAACCTAAAGAGATCTATAGCCTATAGAAAAAGACCGACAGAAAAAGACCTATAGAAAGAGATCCTATAGAAAGAGAAACAGACTTCTTGTTCAAGACTTACTTTTGTTCAAAATATAAAATAGACCCTCACTCAGAATTTAAGCGGCATTAAACGTATGGCTACCCAACAGTCTCAGCATCTTGGCATTACACTTCCGATCACCATGGAGTTTTGGCAAATTGCTCAACACTTTGCTCAGCAGTGTCCCTTGCAGGGCAAGGCTGAGCAAATTCGACACAACACTTTAGCCGTTTGCGCCGTCAACAGTTATTTGCAGTTGATGAGTGTGCCGACTGATTTGGCCGCAAGCGATAGCTGGAACCCGATGATGCAAATGATGGCTAACGTTGCCGACCTCAATGTCCCTAATTTGGGAGTGTTGGCCTGTCGCCCGCTGCTGCCCGACTCTGACACTTGTTATATTCCGGCAGAGGCTTGGCATGATCGCGCTGGCTATGTTGCTGTGATTATCGATGAAGCAGCCAATGAAGCCACCCTGGTCGGCTTTACCCCTGAGGTTGGGGCGCGATCGCACGTTGCCCTTGAAAACTTTATGGCTATAGAAACCCTGCTAGACCAGGCGCATAGCGTACAAGCAACCTTCTCATGCTCATCAGCATCGGCGAGCGATCACGCCATGGCGACTTACACCCAGCTCAAAGATTGGGTGACCAGCAGCATCGATGCCGCCGCTGCCCAAGCAAACATGGCTCGCCAAAATATCGCTAGGGCAGGGGGTTGGCAAGCTGTAGAAGCTTTACTCAATCCGGCTGATATGAGTTTTGCTTTTCGCACAGCCGCTGGTCTAAACGAACGCGCTGCAGCGGCGAATGTGAGTCGCGCTCGGCTGCTGGATTTGGGCCTACAGTTAGGTCAAGCGCTGCGCGTAGCTTTAGTGATGCATCTAACGCAGCAGGAGAATAACCACACTGATATTCTTTTGCAGGTGCGCCCGTTGGGTGACTCTCCTTATCTGCCAGAAGGACTCGTGCTCACGGTTCTCGACGATCAAGGCAATCACTTTAGAAGTGCCACATCTAGAGATATCGACAACTATGTTCAAATCCAGATTAGCGGTCAATCGGAAGAGATTTTTGGGGTGCGCGTTAGCATGGAAGACGCTACCTTTGAAGAACAGTTTGTGATTTAAGTCGGTATCCCGCTTCTAAGAAGTGATCTAGAAGCAACGGCCAGCAAAGAAACGGCCCATGAAAAACCTTCAGCAAGAAATGATCAGTTGAAAAACAGTGCACCAGAAACAGTGAGCAACGCTAGGAAAATAGCAGCAGTAATAGCGTTAGGGTGACAGGCGAGTGAATAAGCGAATCGTGATTAAAGTAGGCCCCGGCACTATTGAAACCGGCTATAGCGCCGCCGTCCAAATTGGCCCAGAAGATGCGCCGCCTCAAGCTGAAGTCCAGGCCCAATTGCCTCCGGCCCCTGATTTATCGAGCTTGTATCAGCGTTGGCAGCAAGCCTACTGGCAGCTCGGTGCCCCTTATCGACTAGAAGCTCACGACGGTATCACCAATGTGTCCGATGTTGGGGATCTAGAAACCTGTCGGGTGTTGAGCCGCCAATTGCGCGATCGCGTTCACCACTGGCTCAACAGCAGAGAATTTCAGCCCATTCGCGAAAAGCTACTAGAGCAGCTCACGCCCCAAGACAGTGCCCGCATCTTACTGCAGACCCAAGATCCGCTTTTGCAAAGGCTGCCTTGGTACGATCTAGACTTTTTCCAGCGCTATCGCCAAGCAGAAGTCGGCATTTGCGCCCCAGAATATCAGCAGGTGAATTATCCTGGTACTCGCTCTAGCAAAGTCAGAATTTTAGCCGTATTAGGCAATGTTGTTGGATTAGACACCCAAACCGATCAGACCCTTTTACGCGAGTTGCCCGATGCCGATATTCACTTTTTGCAACAGCCTAGCCGGGAGACCTTTAACCAATCTCTTTGGGATGCCAAAGGCTGGGACATTCTGTTTTTTGCCGGTCACAGCCGCAGTGGTCAACGCCTCAAGTGTGATCCAGACCATCAGCATCTTCAGGGGGAAGGCAGTGGCGAGATCCATCTCAATGCCACCGATAAACTCACCATTCCCCAACTGAAACACGCTCTTAAAAAAGCGATTGAGCGAGGACTCAACACAGCTATTTTCAATTCTTGTGATGGCTTAGGGCTAGCTGCAGACCTAGCCGATCTGCAAATTCCGCAGGTCTTGGTCATGCGAGAACCTGTTCCCGATCAAGTGGCCCATACTTTCTTAAAAGGCTTCTTAACGGCTTTTGCTGCTGATATCCCTTTTTACACCGCCGTTCGCGAAGCGAGAGAACAGCTTCAGGGGCTCGAAGCCCGCTTCCCCTGCGCGACTTGGCTGCCTGTGATTGTGCAAAATTTGGCCGAGACCCCTCCTACTTGGCAATCTTTACAGGGCAAATCGATTGAGCGTCGAAAGTCTGCTTTTTCGCCCGCTGGTTCGAGGTTAAAGCCATTGCCTCGGTTGAAACCATTGCCTAGGCATCGCTGGAAAGTGGGTATTGGTACCAGCTTCATCATCGCCACGGCCTTATTGGCCACACGCCATGTGGGATGGCTAGAACCGCTTGAATTAAAAGCATACGACCGTCTGCTGGTCAGTCGCCCTACCGAACCGGTCGATAGTCGGCTGTTGATTATCACCAATACGGATAGCGATATCAGAGCGCAAACTCAAGCCCAAAATCGCCTTGCCAATCGCACCCTCCCTGTTAACGGCTCTTTCAACAGTTCTTTGGCCGATACAACGCTACTGGCCCTGCTGACCAAATTGACACCACTCAACCCACAGACCATCGGTTTAGACGTTTATCGCGACTATCCGGCAAGCCTGCCTGCCTTGTCCCAACAGCTTCAAAACAACACTCGTCTTTTCGTCATTTGCCAAGTGGCAGACAATACAACTGATACACCTAGCATCGATCCGCCACCTGAAATCAGGGCTCAGCAAGTGGGCAGCAGTGATTTTGCTAACAATAGCAATACGGGAGAAGTGCTGCGCCGCCACCTACTGGTGATAGATCCGCCGCCCAACTCCAACTGCGCTGCTCGGGCTACCATTAGCACTGCGATCGCGCTCCACTACCTACAGGCACAAGGCATTCCCCTGAGCGACGATAACGATCACACCGATGGCCTGACAATTGGCTCAGTTAATCTTCCGACTAACATCACGCCCGCCCTAGGCGGGTACCACAATCTCGATACAGATGGCGTGCAAATGCTGTTGAACTACCGCAAGCTCAACAATCCAAACCAAACCAACTGTGGAGGTTTTATCGAGACCCCTGCAGACTGTATGAGCGTATCGGAAGTGCTTTCAGCCTCGCCACAACACCTACAAAATGCGGTTGAGGGCCGCATAGTACTCATTGGCACGACGGCTCTAGAATTTGGCGATCGCTGGCTCACCCCTTTCACCACAAACCCTGCCCTAGAAGGTCAAACACCCGGTGTATTTTTGCAGGCACAAATGATCAGCCAATTTATCAGCGCTGTTTTAAATGGCCGTCTGCTATTGACAAGTTGGCCAGAACGCACAGAAATTATTTGGATCATCAGTTGGTCACTACTTGGCGGGCTGATAGGAGCCTACGCTAGTGCTTGGGGTTGGCGGTTTTGGCTCAAGCTGCTAACGGCAGAAGGTATCTTGTTATTGGCCTGCTGGCTATGGTTGGTGCACGCAGGTATTTGGGTGCCTTGGATACCGAGTGCATTGGCATTGCCAACAAGTGCGATTACAAGCCAAACTGTCCTGCTCACCAGCCGTAAAAACCAACTGCAAAAAACAACCGTGGCGAAAAACGCATGAATTTTCTAGCCTTTCCCCAGTCCGCCGCCCTCTGGAGCGTTCTTTTACTGCTTTTAACCATCCCACCTGCAACAGCTCAATCCTTACCCTCGCTCCCTATTCAGTTCAATCCAGACAATCTCATTAACCCTGGGCGGCCTGGAAATCGCCGTCGCGGCGGCGGCTCACGCGGCGGCTGTCAAGCCGAGATCCCCCTGACAGCGATTAGCTACGCCGATAGTCGCACCGTCGAAGAATTGGGTGTTACTCGCATTGAAGAAACGGTGGGCACCCTCACCACGAAAGCTCAGCCAACATTGTTGTTTTACCTGCCGCAGCCTCTCAGCGAAAACACCACCACAGAACTTATCGTTCAAGATCAGCACCGTCAGCTTCTGTTTCAAGGGCAGCTTATGGGCCAAACCGAGCACAGCGGCGTCGTTAGCGTGCCAATTACGGTAGATTTGGCACTCAATACACCGTACTATTGGGCACTCACGCTCAACTGCACAGATGGCAGCACCGCCGTAGATGGCTGGATAGAGCGCCGCGCCAATGCCCCTGCTTTGACCCGCACGTTCAATGAAACCAATCCCCGCAACCGCGCGGCCCTCTACGCAAGCTACGGTTTTTGCAGGATATGCTCAGTGAGTTAGCGGCCCTTCGTCTCACCCAACCCGACAATGATGCGATCGCCCAAGACTGGAGCAACGTCCTTGGCCTTTTGGATTTGGCCGATTTGGTCACGGCCCCAGTTTTAGACTGTTGCCAAGTCGCAGATGACTCTCTAGCGCCTCAACAGCCGCCTTTATGACCATATATCCTAGGCCATATCTTTTAGACCATATATCCTCCTAATACATCTCCCATACATCTATGACGAGTCTACATACCGTAAGCCTACATACTGCGCACTGTCGCTTTGCCGTCTTTGACTTCACCAATTAGCACTTCACTTGCTAGTCCTACAAAGAGGCCATTCTCCAGCACGCCCGGAATATTGTTAATGGTGCTTTCCATTTCAGCCGGGTTATCAATGCCATTAAACGTCACATCCAGCACCATATTGCCTTGATCGGTAATGACCGGGCCATCTTTTTGAATGCCCATACGCAGCTCTACCTGGCCGCCTAGTTTTTCCAAAGCGCGCGTCACAGGTGCGATCGCCATCGGCAAAACTTCTACCGGCAGCGCAAAAATCGTGCCAATTTTGTCACTCAGCTTAGAGCTATCCACCACCACCACAAAGCGCTCAGCCAAACCATCCACCACCTTTTCACGGGTATGGGCAGCGCCCCCACCTTTGATCAAATTCATCTGCGGATCGACTTCATCGGCACCATCAATCGCAATATCAATATGATCTACATCGTCCAGTGTGCTCAAAGGAATACCATGCTGCTTAGCCAATACCGATGCCTGAAAAGACGTGGGAATACCGACAACATCCGTCAGTTCGCCAGCGGCAATTCGCTCACCAATAAACTGAATGGCATAGGCTGTCGTTGAACCGGTACCTAGGCCGACAACCGTACCAGACTTCACTTGGGCCGCCGCCGCACGACCAACTTCTTGTTTCATCAGTTTGACAGGATCCATGGATGCTCTCTCCTAAAATGCGCTTGCTTATTAGCATGAGGGAAAGCGGGTAGCGAGTAAAGTAAAGACATGCCACACAACCAAAGTCTCTCAATCGATCATCCGCCGTTGCCGCCGATATTGCCGCCTACACTCCATTTAGGGCGACAGTTAGATGGGCAGTTAGATGGGCAGTTAGACGGGCAGTTAGGCGCTCACTTGGGGGCTCACTTGGGGGTTCAATTAGGCGCTCACTTAGGTGAGCAGCGGTTTTGGTACTGGCGTGGCTGGCGCATTCGCTACACCTGCTTAACCAGCGCTCTAGCTACCACACCTGACTACTACCATCAACCTCCCCTGCTACTGTTGCATGGTGCCGGGTCGAGTTTAGAACAGTGGCGTGAAAATTTGAGTGTATTTGCCCAAGAGCGACCGGTCTATGCCCTCGATTTGCTCGGATTTGGTGGTTCGCAAAAGGTTGCTACGGCCCTAAGCACCGATCTATGGGTGGCACAAGTCGCCGACTTTTGGCACAGCTTTTTACGCAGGCCGATGCTGCTATTGGGCCATTCCTTGGGGGCTGCGGTGGCCTTACAGGTAACGGCTGAACACCCTGAACAAGTTGCTCGGCTGGTGATGTTAACCTTACCCCCCGATAGACAAGAAATTGGCAATGCAGCCGCCAAGGTCGGTGCAGTGGTCGAAGGCTGGTTTGCTTCTCCTGTATTACTGCGGCCGTTGTTTAGGCTGGCTCGACGACCAGGGTTTATCCGCTCAGTACTGCGTAAGCTGCACCAAAACCCCGACCGGGTAGATGCCGCATTGATTGACGGATTTGTGCGACCCACTCTAGAGCCAGGGGCTGCGCGAATGTTTTGCTATTTAGTCAAGTCCCGCACTTCGACACAATTTAGTCCCATGACACAGGATTTAATCCCGTTGGTGAAAGTGCCGACGCTGTTGATTTGGGGAAAGTGCGATCGCGTCATCCCAATTGCCTGGGGCCAATACATTCACACCCTCAATACTCAAATCACATTTGTACAAGTGGAGAATGCAGGGCACTTTTTTTACGACGAAAGTGCCGCCGATCTCCATGATTTGGTCGCTCAATGGTTGACCAATTCGTAGTAGCTGATGAGGCTGCAAATGCCTAAACCTATTTAGGCGTAAAAGTTGCAAACTGACGGCGGCGCTGCTGCCAGCGACGGATAGATGCGGCCTGACGCCGAGTCTGACTGAGACCGCTATGAGCAGCATAATCTTCTAACCGGCAGGCTTCTGGCCTTTCAAACCGCTCTCCAACCCAGGGCTGGCTAGTCATACAGGTTTTCAGAGTGTCGTAGTGAGGCTCCAAGCTCAAGGCACGCGCTAACTCATCAATCGTCTGAAAACGCCGCTCGGCATCGGGGTGAAGCATTCTGCTCAGAATTTGCTTAAAATATCGGCTCACCGTCACCGACTCTTGCCAGCGTAGATGCTGACCTCTCGGTGATGTGGCAAAATCCAACGGGGAAGTCATCGTCAGCATATAAAGCGCCGTTACGCCCAAAGCATAGATATCACTGGCAAATGTGGGGTTTCCTGCGAGTTGCTCTGCTGGGGCAAAGCCAACGGTACCCGCGCATTTTTCAGAGGTGCTCAAAGCCCCTTCATTGGGATACCGACGAACCGCACCAAAATCTATCAGAACAAGCTTTTGATCACTGCTGCGACGAATGATATTAGAAGGCTTGATGTCGAGATGCAGCAGTTGGTGGCGGTGCATATGGCGAATGATGGGCAGCATCTCTTGCAAAAACGCTTTCACATCGGCTTCACTTTGAGGCCCCTTACGGCTAAACTCCTGACTCAGTATTGGACCTGGTATGTGCTCTTGCACCAAGTAAAACTGATCGCCATCGGTAAAATGATCGAGCAAGCGAGGCAGTTGGGGATGGCGAGCAAGGCGAGCCATCATCCGAGCCTCTCGTTGAAAACGGCAATTGAGCCTCTCTTGGCCAAGTGCTTTTGAGATCCGGTGATGGGTTAGCTTGTGATTTGCTTGGCTATGGTGTGATGTGTCAGCTTTGAATGGATATTTTAGATGCTTAATGACACAGGCTACAGGATTCGAAGCTGTAATATCTTGAGCGAGATAAGCGGTGCTAAAGCCGCCTCGTCCTAATCTGCGAATAATTTTAAAGCGATTTTTGAAGAGACGCTTAATTGGCTTGACATTGCCTGAAGCATCCTGAAAAGAGGTGCTCTCGTCTGTGATGGTGGTAGTCTCCGTCAAGCTATCCGTCAAGCTATCCGGTAAGCTATCCAATAGAAAATTATCTGACAATGTAAGACGTGACGAATTCATGGCTTTCAGTGCAACCGCGTATAAAATCTGACTCTTACTCAGATGATGACCGCGTTATTACTTAAGTGCCTACCGCATTCTCTTAGTCTTTACATAATTGGGTGAATCGGTAAGGAAAAGCTGAAGGTACTGCCGATGGTGAGTTGGCTGTCTGCAAAAATCTGCCCGCCTTGCAATGCCACTAGGCGACGGCAGATGGCAAGCCCAATGCCCGATCCTCCTGACGTGCGATCGCGCGATCTATCCGCCCGCCAAAACCGCTCAAACACATGGGGTAAATCTTGCTCAGCAATACCGATACCAGTATCTACCACATCTACCCACACAAAATCTTGAGCTGATCTCTCCTTTTGATAGGCCCGCACCGTCACCGTCCCCGCTGGCGTATGGCGCAGAGCATTACTCAGCAAATTCACCAGCACCTGCTCAATCCGGGCTGGATCACCCCACACAGGCGGTAAATCTTCCGCAATATCAATCTTAAGCGTCAGTTGATCAGACGCTAAAAGCTGGTCGGCAAAGCGATCGCCGACTCGGTTAATCACAGGTGATAAAGCCATCTCCCGCGCTTCAATGGGTAAATATCCCGCCTCTAGCTTAGAAAGCTCCTGCAAATCATGACTAGTCGCTGCAACCGCTCAGTCTCTCGTACAAGCTTGCTATAGGTCTGAGCTGAGGGTTCTATGGCACCATCGGCCAATCCCTCCAAATACCCCCGCACAATCGTCAGCGGTGTTCGCAGCTCATGGGACAAATCCCCCACGAGTTCCCTGCGCCGTTGCTCCACATCTTCTAAATCATCCGCCATCCGATTAAAACTATGGCCCAATCGGTCAAACTCAGGAATTTCTAACGGCGGTACCCTCGAAGACAAATCACCCGCAGCAAACTGCTGCGTCACCGACTCCATTCGGAGCAAAGGCTGAGTAATTCGCTGGGAGAGCCAGTAGCTCACCCCCCCTGCTGTAGAGCCACCCAGTATAATCGACCACACCATCCCTTGTATCCAAGTCTCCGCAAAACCCTCCATCAGTTGCCCTTTCACCTGTTGTCGAATAAAGCCCCGGCGCTCCATCCGCTCCAGCGTAATCACAAAATAACGAGGGGTATAAAGGCGACTCACCGCAGCAAGTGCCATTACGGTTACTGCCATGACAATGAGCTGCGAAATTAAAAGGCGACTCCGTAAGTTAGCTCTTGGCCTATTTATGGGGTTGTGATGAGAGCTATCTATTGATTGATTGGGAACTGATTGATTGGAAACATTTGGTTTGACCATAAATACGGTTTGACCTGGAAAAAATACAATGAGCTACAAGGCCGCACTTAAGTGCCTTTAGAGATGCCTTTAGAGGTGCCTTTAGAGGTGCCTTTGGCGTCGCTCTAGGACTGTTTCGGCGCTGCTGTGCTAGCTGCTGATTGCCCTAGAAGGGGTCATCTTCAAAACGATAGCCAACCCCCACCACTGTCTTAATAAAGGAGGGCGCAGAAGAATTAGGCTCTACTTTTTTGCGCAAACGAGCGATATGGGCATCCACCACCCGCTCATCGCCAAAAAAGTCACTTCCCCAGAGTTTTTCAATCAGTTGAGTACGGTTCCACACACGCCCCGGATAGCTCATAAAAGTCGTCAGCAGGTCAAATTCTAGAGGTGTTAGCTCTAAAGTGATGGTATTTCTATGATTTTGGGAACCCTCTGCCCCAGCTCTGGGCATTATGATTGGCTTGGATACCGTTTGATCGACCAAACGGAACGCCAGCCGCCGATCGACATCGACCATAAAATGGGCCGTTTGATAGATGTGACCTTGAGATTGAGGCTGAGAAGGCCCGCCCTGCCTAAGGCTTCGTCTTAACACAGCCCGTACCCTAGCAACCAGCTCACGCGGGCTAAAGGGCTTCACCATATAGTCATCGGCTCCGGTCGAAAGGCCAATGATGCGGTCTATTTCCTCCCCCTTGGCCGTCAGCATCATGATGTAGGGATCTTTAAGGGCCTGCTGTTGGCGAATTCTTGTACAAACCTCTAAGCCATCAAGACCGGGCAACATCAAGTCCAAAATCATCAAATCTGGTTGAACCACTTCAAATTGCTCAAGTGCAGTGCTACCATCCCGGCAAATATGACAGTTAAATCCTTCTTTCGACAGATACAGCTTAATCAGTTCGGCAATTTCAGCCTCATCTTCCACAATTAAAATATTCATGGTTGACTTTAGGCTCCCTTTATTCATGTACTGCACTTACTTCAGTTGCTATTCACCAAGGCTGTGACCTACCCTCTCTATTGTGGCCTTTGCTGCCTAAACTGCTTCTAGGAGGTAGTGTATTCCTTGTCAATGGTCATCATCAACTGCCCGCTTTTACTTTTTTGGAAATATCCGGCGTTCTGAACGAATGCTCCCTCTTTATGTCTTCACTTACCTTTGAGACCTTATCTACAGAAGTTACTCAAGCTTTGGCGAAGCAAAGCAATACGCCGCCGGGCACCAACGTCCGCTGTACGTTGGGCCGAGACAAGGTGATGGTGCTTATTGAGTATTCGTTAGAGAGTGCCAAGGAAAGTATTAAAACAGGGTCATTGCCCAGTCGGACCCTAGATTGGTTGGAGCAGTATTTACGGCAGCATTTTGATACAACGGGCCTGCCAGAGGAAGCCGCTGATTTATCGAATGCTGGAGAGCAGGTCGCCGTACAGCTATTCATGAAGCATGTAAGTGAAGACAAACCCTTCACGATGCGCTCGTTTATCTGGAAGGTAGAGGATAGCTTTGACGAGCTTTTTGGCCAGCCAATGGCCCATCATCAAGGCAATGAAAAAATCCATCAACAGCCCCCTCAAGAAAGCCAAACACCCATATTTCTCCATGCTTCAGATACAAAAATAGTTTTTCCTTTTAGTGCTACCACCGCAGTGGCTGACCTAGAACATCTCTTGCCCGACCTACAGGCCACCATCGAAGATGAACCCATTCCTGCAGAACTAACAGAAGAACATTTACAGCTCAACTTAGAGCCGGATTCGGCTTTGGATTTTGAGCTAGAGACGGCTGGAGTTTTTCCTGAAATCAAATCCAGTATTGATTTTGAAGACAGTATTGATTTTGAAGACAGTGCTGATTTTGAAGACAGTATTGATTTTGAAGACAGTGAAGCCGCACTAGCGGCTGATTTGGCTATGGGCATTGTTTCAGAGAATGCCTCAGAAAGCACTTCAGACATATCTGAGTTTCTCGATCAATCGCTAGATCTAGATTTGCCAGGTGAAGCGCCTAGGGTCGAGTCATCGGAGTTTAATTTGCCCACGGTCGAGCTACCGGGCATGTCAAGGTCGATGGCTGCTGATTCATCTCATTCCTCAGATTTCTTTAACTTAAGCGAGGATGAGCCTACCGACTTTTATCAAACAGAACGCGATCGCACTGATTTAGAAGCAGCTCTTTTTAACGATGCGAATGGCCACACTGACAATATGTCCCTGTTTGATGCAGCAGACCATCCATCTCTTTTTGATATGGCAGATGATGTATCTGTCGTCGATGCCCCTTTTCTTCATGATTCAGTCCCAGAAGAAATGGCAACTGCTGCATTTGAACAATCTGAGATGGCAACGCTGGCCCATGAGGAAACTGCTCTTGTATTCGAGCAGCCTGGTTTAGAGGAATTTGCAGAGGAAGAGCCTTTAGAGGAGGAGCCTTTAGAAGAGCCTGAATTCAAGCAGACCGGGAATGATGAGAAAGGCAGTGATGAGAAAGGCAGTGATGAGAAAGGCAGTGATGAGAACGGGCTTGAAGCATTGGCGTTCGAAGAATCAACCACCACAGCTTCTGTAGAAGAAGTGCTGCCTACAGATGCAGCAGAGCAACTTGAGCTTGAAGACGAAGAAACGCTTGAGCTTGAAGACGAAGAAACGCTTGAGCTTGAAGACGAAGCGGCAGAGGCAGTCGGTAATGCTGAATTGGCAGACGATCTTGATTTAAGCCTTGACTTGGATCTTGACTTGAGCCTTGACTTGGGCCTTGACTTAGATCGCGATTCAGTGGATGGCGACACTGGCAACGACGAAGCTAACAGCGATGAACCTGCCGAACAAACAGCATTTGATGAGACCTCAGAAGCAGCCATTGTGGCTGACTATGACCGCTTAGATACCTCTGAAGGGGTTGACGAATACGACCCAGAGAGCTGCGCAGGAAACCATGAGCAATATGAAAGTGAAGAAGATCTCAACCCAACATATCTAGAGATCGAAGCAGCCGAAGAAATCGCAGAAGAGCACCCTGACTACTCCCTAGAAAGTGAGGAGGACGATGATTATGAGCTGTTTCAAGAAGTTGCCGCAATCGATGAGCAGGAGGTACAGCGTCAGCGTGAACAGTGGCAGCAACAATCTCAAGGTAGTCCCTGGATTTTTGTCGGTGCTTTAGGATTTCTGGTTATCGGGGTGATTGGCTTTGGTTTGAGTCGCCCTGTACGTTTGGGCAGTGCGATCGCATTCAAACCGCTCAAATTCAAGGCGATGAAGCCCTCGAAAACCTTCGCCTCGACACATCCTTAGCTGCTGTGCAGGCGTCCCAGGCGCAACTCAACCGTTCTATCCAGTTGCTAAAGCCGATTCCAGTATGGTCGCCCTACCACGCCCAAGCCCAGGAAATTTTGCCCGCATACGAAAATCAGATCTCGGCGCTCGATCAAATCACTGAAGCCCAGGCGCTGGCCTACCAAGCGGCTTTAGATTCTCAGAACCCACCGCACGCTGTGTCCACCTGGCAGGATATTGCCGAAAAATGGCGCGCTGCGGCCAACGCCTTGAGCAATGTTCCTGCCGATAGCCCAGTGCGTGAATTTGCCGATCGCAAGCTGGTGGAATATCGGACTAATCGAGCTACCATTTTGGTTCGCATCGAGGCCGAAGCCAAAGCTGAAATGAGCCTGCGTCAGGCTCAACAGGCGGCTACTCTGGGCAATAAGCAAGCAGAAGCTGCTCAGTCTTTAGCCGATTGGGAAAATGCCCTGGCATCTTGGGAGGCCGCAGTGGATGGCCTCAGCCAAATTCCACAGGGCACTAACGCTCACAGTGAGGCCCAAGAAAATTTGCCAGATTATCTGAAGCGGTTAGAGGAAGTGCGCGATCGCACTCAACAAGAGCGCAGTGCCAGCCAAGAACTTTCAAAAGCCAAACAGCTCGCCGCCAATGCTGAGCAAGCCGCCCGCGAAGACCAGTGGACCATCTCCGCCGAAAGCTGGAAAACGCACTCAGCCAGCTAGCAATCGTTCCCCAAGGCACCTTAGCCCAGGCCGAAGCCCAGCCCTTAAGTGGGCTATACACCAGCTCATTGACCAAAGCCGAAAGCAATCTGCAAGCCGCCCTGCGCTTCCAACCCTACGAACCCAAATTCTTCCTGGCTTGCGGCAGTGCAAGCCAGCAAAAATGCACCTATTCTGTCCGCAGTGGCACCGTCCGGCTCAACCTTTTACAGGGCTACGACAATATTATCGATCAGTCGATCACGCCACCCGACCAACGCAACGGCACCATGCCAGCGGCCCAGCTCGTCAGTCAGTCCAACCAGCTTCTGCAAGACATCACCCTACTGAGCACCGAAATCCAAATACCAGTAGAGCTATACGACGCGCAGGGCGCTTTTCTCGCCCGCTATCGGCCCGATTTAGATGGGTTCGTTAGGTAAACCAAGGTGAAATCATCAACCCACCGCCGGATCGACTAACTGCATCGCTGAGGTAAAAAACTGCTGCATAATGCCATAGGTTACAACTAACGACGCAATCAACGTCGCCAGCGCCAGCATAAACATAATCAAAATTTGGTAGATAGCGGCCATCAGCGGATCGGCTCCAGCTAACAGTTGACCCGTAATCGTCCCTGGTAAAGTCACTAGGCCCACCACCATCATGGCGTTAATCGTCGGAATCAGTCCGGCCTTAATCGCCGCTTGGCGATAGGTCATCACCGCCTGCACAGGCGTAGCACCCAAGCTCAAATGGGTTTCAATTTCAGTACGGTTGTTACGCAGAGCACTGACCAACCGCTCACCTGCAATAGAAGCTGCTGTCATTGCGTTACCCAGCACAATACCCGTAAGCGGAATCAAATAGCGGGGGTCATACCAAGGCTCTAGGCGAATAACCAATAGGCTTACATAGCTCATCGTCACTAGCCCACTGACAAAAATTGCCAGCCACACCCACTGTAATAATCGAGGCAGATCGCGATCAATCCGGCTGCGTGCCACTGTAGCGGCAATAGTGACCATGCCCAGCAGCACCGCCAAAACGGCCACTGGATTGCGGGTCGCAAAAATAAAGGCCAAAAACAGTCCCACTCCCATGAGCTGCACCAGGGTACGAACAGTTGCGATCGCCAACATTTTTGACAGCCCTAACCTTTGCCAGCTAGAAAGACCAATGGCGATCGCCATCATCCCAACCGCCATTACCATCCCTATCAAGCTTGGCTCAATCATTTCCCCACCTCCCACTGCCAAATCATGGCTGATAACCTAAACTCACTGTATGGAAAAAGTTTTTTGTATTTTTGTATACTACAATTAATAAAGTTTACGGTTGACCCTCACAGGTGACTTCGCCACTATGACAGGCTTCACCGCTTCAGAAAACACCTCAGAAAACGGTTATCCAGAAGCCGTTCCCCTCAGTCACGGCAATCATCCCCACTACATGCGACGCTACGACTGGCAGGCCATTGCTAAGTACTATCGCTGGCAACCCTTGATCATTATCTGGCGCACCCTAGCCGTCTTCTGGATGCTCGGCACTTTCGCCCTCAAGCTGCTGTTGGATCGCGCCTTTGGCAAAGCCGTTGTCAACCAAAGTAAGCGGGCTATTCGCCTGAGAGAAATCCTAACGCAGCTAGGGCCTACTTTTATTAAAGTAGGCCAAGCTCTCTCCACCCGCCCTGACCTAATCAAACCAAGCTTTTTAGAAGAACTGATCAAGCTTCAAGATCAGCTTCCCCCTTTTCCTAACGAGATTGCCCGTCAAATCATTTACCGCGATTTGGAGCGTACGCCAGAGGAAATTTACAGCCATTTCTCAGTTGAGCCAATTGCCGCCGCTAGCTTAGGCCAGGTGTACAAAGCACGCTTATTTAGTGGTGAAGCGGTCGCAGTCAAGGTGCAAAGACCCAATCTCATGCCCATTATTTGCCGTGATCTTTATATCATGCGATGGGCTGCTGGCTGGATTGCGCCTTGGTTGCCGCTCAACTTGGGCCATGATTTGACCCTAATTGTCGATGAATTTGGTAGCAAACTTTTTGAAGAAGTGGACTATCTCAACGAAGGTCGCAACGCCGAAAAATTCGCTGCCAACTTTCAAGACGAACCCCTTGTCAAAGTCCCCACTATTTACTGGCGCTACACCAGTGCGAACGTGCTCACCATGGAGTGGATCGACGGCTTTAAGCTCACCGACACCGAGCGCGTTAAGCAAGCCGGTTTAGCCACTAAAGATCTGGTAGAAATTGGTGTTTCTTCTGGGCTTCGTCAGCTTCTTGAGTTTGGCTTTTTCCATGCCGATCCTCACCCTGGCAACCTATTCGCCATGCCCGATGGCCGGATGGCTTACATCGACTTTGGCATGACCGATCAGCTCGATCAATCAACCAAAGAGACCTTAGTAGATTCTGTCGTACATCTCATTAACAAAGACTATACTGACTTGGCCAATGACTTTGTCAAGCTAGGCTTTTTAACGCCCGATGTAGATGTTAAGCCGATTGTTCCAGCCTTAGAAGCTGTTTTTTCTGAAGCTATCGGCGCAAGTGTTGGTGACTTTAATTTCAAATCTATCACTGATCATTTTTCGGAAGTGATGTATGAATATCCTTTCCGAGTGCCAGCAAAGTTCGCGCTGATTATTCGCTCTCTAGTCACTCAAGAGGGGCTTGCTTTGAGCTTAGATGCCAACTTTAAGATTATTGAAATTGCCTACCCTTACGTTGCCCGTCGCCTACTAACTGCAGAAACTGCCTCTTTACGGCGTCGTTTAATTGATGTGCTCTTCAAAGATGGACGGTTGCAGTGGGAGCGCTTAGAGAATCTGCTGATGATTGCCCGCTCCGACCAAAACTTCGATATTATTCCGACAGCAGGCATGGGCCTTCAGTTTTTATTGTCTGAGGAAGGTCAGTATCTGCGGCGGCAAATATTGCTTGCCCTCACTGAAGATAACCGCCTTCACACGGACGAGGTACAGCGTCTATGGCGATTAGTCAAAGATGACTTACAGCCCAATAAGCTTCTCAGTGCAGCTTGGGATGCCCTGGCAGATTTCTCTAAAGAACGGGCTGTTTCACTCGTCCCTGCTGAGCTTTTCGGGGCTTTTCAGCAAACAACTCGCTAAGGTAAACTTTGAAAACAATATTTGAAAGCGATATTTGAAAACAATATTTGAAAGCAATATTTGTTTAGCGTTTTCACAACTAGCTTAATCGGCTTAATAACCTTAGCCCCATTAACTGAACTCCATCACCCTAGATCCATTATCGAAGCACCCGCCCTTATGTATTATCCTCAAACACCTCCTTACTTTCTCTTAGTGGTGGGTTTATTGATGGCCGTCGCCTCTGGCCTTGCTTTTTCTGCCGTTCTCAAAGAAGCGGTCAGCGACTGGTACAAAAAGCGCTCTACCCGTTCCATCTCCAAGCTACAGGGATTTGAGATACAGCTTCCCTTCATCGGTATTTGTCTAGGAAGCTGCATATTTTTAGCCTCTGGCATGGGTATTTTTGGCTTTACCCCTTTGATTGCTTATGGCATGGCGTTGCCCTTGGTGTTGCTCAGCGCAGGGCTCGTATGGGCACAGCTCAAGAAAAATTTAGCTGATTTAGAAAGCGGCAATACCCGTGCTTTTGAGCTAGATGGCTTTTAGTCAGTCTGTATAGCCAACAACATAGTCTTACATCTTGGCAGCAAGCATTTAGCGCTACATACAGCGCTAAATGCTCTATACAACATCCCAAACAAACACTATATAGCTTCTGTCGAGTTAGTTAGGACAATATGCTCGCTGGAAACCTTGACTAGCAGCAGCTAACTCGACTCGCAAAGTAAGAGCATCCCTACTTTGCTATACAAAAGAAAAACCAACGTTCAAGTTCACACTGCTGACGTTCTTAAAGATTGCCACTAGCTCTGAGGTATTGCTACCTTGATAAGAAAGGTAGGTATCATTGCCTTGTCGTTGTTGGGTATAGTTGCTTGCTGAACCATGCAGTTGAACAATATCTTCAGCCGCATTGAAGTCTTTAATCACGGCGTAGTCTCGATCGCCACCACCAAGATAATAAGCTTGGTTAGCATTACCCAACACAAAGGTATCGGCGCCTAAGCCACCGCCTAGGATATCTTTTTCAAAGTAGCCCGCAGCGATCGCATCCGTCCCATCGAGAACATCATTGCCAGCACCACCTTCAAGCGTATCGCTACCAATGCCACCTTCAAGGAAATCGTCACCGCTCTCACCTAGCAGTTGAGAAATGAGGTTAGCATCCGCTAGTTGCCCTATTTCATCGGCACTTAAAGCCCGGTTGTACACTCTGACATCATCCATTTCGCCATCCAAGAATTGAGCATCTAATGAGACTGAGCCTGTGTTCAACTTAGCGCCTAACAAAAGTGCTTCGTTATTCGTCCCAAAAGTAATATTTCTTTGATGACTTGCATCTAGCTGACCATCAATATAGAACTGGACTTCGCTGCCATTGTAGGTAACCGCGACATGATGCCATTGCCCCAGTGTGAGGTGTGAGGAAAGTCCCTGACTCCTGCCACCGTTTGCGTGGAAAATCAATTGACCGCTCCAAGCCAAATCCAGGCCGTAGGTAGTCGCGTCACCACTTTGGCCCTTAACGATGAGACCTGTCCATCCGTCACCAAAAGAATCCGCTTTTATCCAGGTCGCGAGGGTCATGGTTTCTGTAATATCCAGGGCGCTTGAATCAGCAATTTCGACGTAATCGTCAACACCATCAAAGGCTAAGGCTCCACCCACAACGCCTGTTGTCCACTGCCTATTGGTCATATTGGTCAGCGTACCTGTATTTTCTCCCTTAGAATCTTCAGCTTGGGTGCCGCTAGTTTCATCAAAGTTCCAGTGAGCGACCAGCCCATTGCTGAGTGAATGGCTTGCACTATCTCCGTAGAGAGAATCATCACCGCCATTTCCATAGAGCCTATCGTCTCCCTCACCACCCAATAGAACATCATTATCAGTAGCCTTAATTTCAATGATGCCTCGCAATCCAGCCTGCCATTGCCAGGATAGACCATTCCATTTCCAGGCACCGTTGTTACCCGCATCATTCCACTGGTTAAAGTAGTTGATGACACCGTAGTGCTCAGTGCCACCACCGTTATCCGGTTGCCCAGGTGACCAGTTGGTATAAGTGACGGCCTCACCACTCACCCATTCAAATTGACCTTCTACAGCGACATCGTTTAGCCCTGTCCACATCTGCTCAGATGAGCTGAAAGTACTACGTATCCAGGCTTCTTCGGCCGCATCGTTAATTGTGACTAAGTTTCCACCTAAGCGTTTAGCTTCAGCTTGAGCTTCAGACCATTTGCCTAGCTCACTGAGCAAGTAAGTATGACCGTTGTAAGTCTGTGCCCCTTTCAGAAGGCTACTAGTGCTATCACCTGCCGATTCACCATAGAGAATGTCGTTGCCTTGCCCGCCGTAAATAGTATCGTCGCCTTTCCCACCTTGAAGGAAGTCATCATCGCGGCCTACCAGCGAGGCGATTTCAGCATTCTCTAAAGCTCGGTTATAAATGCGGGCATCATCTAAGCTGCCTGCGAAGGCATTGCTACCGGTACTGCCGCCCGTGCCGTCATGGAATCGCGTATCACCATTGACAGCGCCAAAGCCGACATCGGCAGTGCGGCTCCAGAGCTGAGAGCCTTCTCCGCTCGCAAACTGTACCCCATCTAGATAGGCTGTAAATGCACCAGCGCGAACCTGCTCATTACCGTTCAGCACTAGCGCGACATGGTGCCATTTCCCTGACTCAACGGCATCAGTTTGTAAATAAGTGCCCCTCCAGTTGCTTTGAGTGCTATCACGATTCCACCCTCCTACGTACAGATGTCCGCCATGGAGGTAAATGTTCAAGCCGCGAGTGTTACCGCCTTCTTCGTAAAGAACCTGCTTGCGCTCCGCAGTGCTTGTATCATCAGCTTTGAACCAAAGGCTTACCGTCCGCTGAGCATGGGTTCCCACATTGATGGCATTACTGTCAGCGACAGCAACATAGTCATTAACACCATCAAGGTTGATAGCTCCGCCTAGCTTGCCTTGTCTCCACAGGTTGTTGCCTGCTAAAGAGTTAGTGACTGTGGCATTGTGAACGGTTGTAGCATCACCCGCAACAATGCCAGCCGTTTCATCAAATGCCCAATGAGCAACCAAGCCCTCTTCTAGTGTGGTGTTGTTTACTGTAGTGGGTTCAATCGTTTGAGTAGATTCTGAGAAATTGACTTTCACAAAATCAACATAGTCAATGCGAGCCAGCTCATCGCTGCTGCTGCCTTCTCCTCTAAGGCCAGTCAGCTCAAAGATGTCTCCATCTCGGAGAAAAACAGTGCTAGCAACCGTTCGTGTGGTGAAGGTTTGCGCATTAGCTGACAGACTTCCTAAAGACTGATCGAGCGCCCATGAATCCAATTCTTTTCCATTAAGGGCCGCAGAAATTTGCCCGATGCCTTCATCACTTTCGTCGTAGTAGCCAACCACGATATTGTAGTAGCCAGCTTCACCAGCAAACCCTTTTAGCGCCTTTCCCTGCCCCTGATTGCTTACCGCAATTACTGTTCCTCCAGAGGCACTAGAATTTGCTTCCGTATAGTAGTCACCTACGAGCGTCATAGACTCCGCTTCGACACGAAACGTTTGCGCTGTTGTGGTCGTTGTCGAGGCGCTCACTGTTCCGCCTGACGACGACGATGACAAAACGGAACCACTGCTGCTTGACGTCTGTTCCAGTGGGGTCTCAATTAAGTTGTCGAGAGGGATAAACTCTACATAGTCAAAAGCTGCACGATCTGCGCCGTCACCAGTAGCTGTAACGCTAAATTCATCTCCTGCACTCAAGGTTAGATTGTGCGCAACGGTGCGGGTGTAATAGCGGTCTGTCTCTAGGTTTAAGTCAAAGCTGTTCAGAGAAGTCCCATTCAGACCGAAATCTAGCTTGCCAGTGCCACCAATCTCATCAAAGTAGCGCACTACCACCATATAGCTGCCCGATTGGCCGGAGAAAGTGGTTGTTGAGGTTGACGAACCGGAGGTCTTGACACTATCACCAGAGTCATTGTTCCAAGTGGTATGAACATAGGCACCTCCACTCAGAGTCATGCTTTCTGCTTCTACCCGGATAGGGTTGAAAGTAGCTGTCTCAACTGAAGCCGTCTCTGAAGTATTGTTGTTATCAGCTTCTGTTTGTTCCTTTAGTTGCTTGCTAAGTTGCCTGAGGCTTTTTGCACCCTGGTAGCTATCGCCGTAGATAATATCATTACCACCGCCGCCATGCACTTGGTCGCGGCCCTCACCACCAATCAGCACATCGCTGTCTGCCTCACCTCTTAGCAGGTCATTCCCTTTTCCGCCATCAATCACATCACGGCCCCAGCCACCCTTGAGGTCATCTCGACCCTCGCCGCCAGTGATAATGTCGTCGCCGCTGCCACCGCTGACAATGTCATGGCCATCTTCGCCATGCAGTTCATCATCACCTGCCTCGCCTAGTAGCAGGTCGTCATCATCGCCGCCGTAGAGTAAGTCGTTGCCGTCTTGGCCGTAGAGCATGTCACGGCCCGCCTCGCCCCAGATAACATCATGGCCCTCTTTCCCATCAACGAGGTCATCGCCATCGCCTGCCTTAATCCGGTCTTGCTTTTCGTCGCCCGCAATGATGTCATCGTTCTCACCGCCATAGAAGATCTTGGCTCGCTGACCACCGACGCCGCCATCCGCTATCAACCGGTTCTCTAGACCCGCACCCTCAGTCTTTTCCAGTACAGAGAAGTAGGTCTCAAGCTGCTGCCACCATTCGCTAAAGCCCATTTCTAGAACTTGCCACCATTCGCTGAAACCCATGTTCAGCATGTTGGACTCAAACGTTTGCCACCACTCACTGAAACCCATCTCAATGATGGTTGCTTCAAAGGATTGCCACCATTCACTAAAGCCCATCTGAAGCAACGCATTTGGGTCTTCCTGCTGGGTCACCCACTTGTCATAGCCAACTTCGAGTACCTGCCACCACTCACTAAAGCCCATCTCGATAATCTGGTCTTCGAACAGTGCCCACCACTCACTAAAGCCCATCGTGTAGGCATCGCCCGCGGCTCTGTGCTCAGTCAGCACAGCGCTATCTAGTCCAAGACTGACAGCAACCGTCTGCTCTGCCTGTAGCAGCAGCGCTTCCATGTTCAACCCGTTGGCTAGGACGCTATAGTCCACATCCCAACCCAGTAGGTCTAGCGCCTGCAAGTCTCGCTCTGAGAGAGAGAGTCTTTCCCGATAGGCTAGCGTTGGGTCCATGATGCCTAGGGCTACTTGCATCCGCTGCCAGTGGCTAGCCTGATAGCCGTCGCCGCCTTGTCCGGTGGCAAAGTCTCCTAGATTAGTCAGGCCTCCGTCTGCCGATAGGTAGGCGGCTTCACCTTCGGTGATAGTGCTGACGCTGCCATCGGGGTTCTCGATGGTGCTGCTCTCGGTGCTGTAGCGAAACAGGTCTAGGAGCGTAGTGCCAGTGACTTCGGTCTGGCCAGAGAAAAGCTGATTGAACTCGATAGTGCCATCAATGCCGCTGACGAAGCCCATCACGTGTAGCATCTCGTGCAGCGCCATGCTGAGCGAGTCGAGCGTACCTTCGGGTGCGTCGCCTGTGCGCAGGACATCGTTGTTCCATTCAAAGTCTTGGTTGACGAGAATGTAGCCGTCTAGTCCGGCGGTATCGACGACGTCTCTATCCCAAGTGTGGCCGCTCTCTAGCAGCAGCGCCTGGTCCATCCCTAGCGCTTCGGCCTGGGCGGTAGTCAGCAGAATCTCAGTATTGCCGTCGATCACTTCGCCGTAGGCACTCAGGTCTACGGTGTTGCCATCTTGCAGATGCAGAACGCCTTGTTCATCGAGGTGGCTGTTAGCATCTTGAGCTAGGTAGCCAGTCAAGATGCCGTAGCTGACTCGGTGGAAGATAGGTACAGCGCCGCCGACCGCATTACCGCCGTTGAGGCCACTGGTGCCCACAAAGTGGATGTCTACTGTCGTGTCGTCAGTCAAGAAACTCTTCAAGATATTGGCAGCAACTTCGTAGACGACACGCTGTTCGAGGGTGATAGTAGGGTCGTAGGAGAGATTGAACTGAACCATTTCTTTTGCCAGAGATCTAGGGATTCTTGTAAAGAGAATTAAGACTTTGAGATATCGCCTCAAGCTCTCAAATTTTCAGAGGGCTGAGAACATCCCCTAGAACCTAGCAACTGGGTGTAAAAATCGATACTAGTGCATGTACATAGGCCACCTTGTTTTACACAAAGCTTTGGTGATAGTTTATCTGTGTAAATATTTTATGAATAGGACTTACGCAGGCACTATGATTGCACTCAGGCAGCGATATCGTAAGCGATCGCTAAAATGTTAATTATGGGTAAGCCTATCAACCGACTCGACTACCGCCAATACTTGCTGGTGAGCCAGATCAACTACACGCTGCCCTACTTTCCTGACCATAGTGAGCAGTGGAGTCATGACCAAGTTAATCGGCACCTAAAACAAGAACGAATTACGCCTCGACTGATTTAGGAGAATGTTCAATCTCAAGTCGATGCAGATACTTACGGTTATGTGTTGTTCGACGATAATGTGCTTGATAAGCAACACTTGTTTGCGATTGACTGAGTGTGGCGTCAGTTCTAAGCCGAAGCGCAACATGAAGAATAAGCTGATGCGGCTGAGTGACAAGTTGCTGGCTCGCAAACGTTCAATCGTTGAGACAGTTATTGACCAGTTCAAGAATCTCTCACAAATTGAGCACTCACGGCATCGCTCTCCTGTGAATTGTTGGGTCAACATCATCTGTGGTCTGATTGCTTACTGCCATCAGCCGAAAAAGCCTACGCTCTATATGGAATGAGAATTTCCTGCTGCGGCTTAACCCGAACTGACGTTATACAAAAGAAAAACCAACGTTCAAGTTCACGCTGCTGACGTTCTTAAAGATTGCCACTAGCTCTGAGGTATTGCTACCTTGATAAGAAAGGTAGGTATCATTGCCTTGTTGTTGTTGGGTATAGTTGCTTGCTGAACCATGCAGTTGAACAATATCTTCAACCGCATTGAAGTCTTTAATCACAGCGTAGTCTCGATCGCCACCACCAAGATAATAAGCTTGGTTAGCATTACCCAACACAAAGGTATCGGCGCCTAAGCCACCGCCTAGGATATCTTTTTCAAAGTAGCCCGCAGCGATCGCATCACTCCCATCTAGAAAATCATTACCAGCCCCGCCTTCAAGCGTATCGCTACCGATTCCTCCATAGAGAAAATCGTTACCGCCCTCGCCGCTGACTGAAACGCCCCCTTCACCGCTTGTTAGCTGTGCAATTTCGCCTGCGCTCAGCGCTCGATTGTAAACTCTGGCATCGTCAAGATCCCCATCCAGCAAAGACTCGTCGTCATCGTCATCGTCATCGTCATCGTCATCGTCATCCAGAAAAGACCCCCCTGCTAAGTTGCCACCTAATACTAGCGCTTGATTGTTTGTCCCAAAGATAATATCGGCCTGGTGAGTCCGGTCTAACTGACCATCGAGATAAAACCGGACAGCGTCGCCGTCGTAAGTGACCGCGACATGGTGCCATTTGCCAGTGGTGAGCCTCGTTTTGGAGTACCACACACTACTTCCACTTCCTCCTGAGACGGCGCCGTAGTTGGCCTGGAATACCAACCTACCATCGCCCGAAAAACCCAGACCATAAGGAATATTTGACGTGCCTTTTACAATCAATCCGTCCCAGTTTTCAAAGGCATCTGCGTTGACCCAAGTCGCCAAGGTCAGCGTTTGGGTGATATCGAGTTCGGCGGCATCAGCTACGAGCACATGGTCATTACCACCCCCAAACTCCAAGGCCCCACCAACAATTCCTGCAGTCCAGTGATTAACAGTCATGTTAGTGAGTGTGCCTGCATTGCCGCCGGTTGCATCCTTTGCTTGTAGCCCGCTGGTCTCATCAAAGGTCCAGTGGCCGACGAGGCCATTGTTGAGTGAAGTGCTAGGGGCACTAGGGGCATTTTCGCGGGCATCCCCATAGAGCGCATCATCACCGCTATTGCCATAAATGACATCATCGCCATTCCCACCGACCAGGACGTCATTATTAGTGGTGTTAATTTCAATGATGCCACGCAAATTATTCACGAAATGGGAAACATCATCCCACTGTTCATAATAATTTATGGTGCCATAATCTTGAATACCCTCGTAGTCATCAGGCTGACCGGGCGCCCAGTTAGTGTAGGTAACCGCTTCTCCACTGACCCATTTAAATTGACCTTCTGTCGCAACATCGCTGATTCCAATCCACAGTTGCTCAGATGAGCTGAAGTTGCTTCTCACCCAGGCTTCTTCCGCTGCATCATTCAATGTCAGCAGGTTGCCCCCAACGCGACGTGCTTCAGCTTGGGCATCAGCCCAAGTGCCAAAGCTACTGAGCAAATAAGTATGACCGTTGTAGGTTTTTGTGCCCCTTAGAAGACTGCTGGAATTGTCTCCTTTAGATTCGCCATAAATAATATCGTTGCCTTCACCGCCATAAATGGTGTCATTGCCTGCACCACCTTGAATGAAATCATCATGTTCAGTTTCGGTCACAGGCGCAACAGGTGCTGAAACTGGGACAAATTCTACATAGTCAATCCGAGCAAACTCGTTGTGCTGGCGTATGCCCTCTAGTTTCAGTTCATCGCCCGCATTTAACTTAATCTGGGTCGCAATCGTCCGCCTGACTATATTGCCACTGCTGATCAAACCAGAGCCAAGATTTTGATCTAGCTGCCATTTATCTAGCTCGACACCACCCAAACTAGCTGATAGAGTTGCTAGTCCGTCATTTTCATCAACATAGGCAACAACAATGTTGTAATAGCCAGAGTTTCCAGAGAATTTAGTGGTTGCTGTTCCCTTAGAAGAGGTTTGAATCAGCTTGCCACCAGAAGGATTGCTATTACGCTCTATGCTATAGCCATTCAAGTTCATCGACTCAGCTTCAATCCGCATCGCCTCTCCGATGACGACTGGCGTGCTAGGTGTTGGCGTGCTAGGCGCAAGTCCAACAGGTTCGCTAGGCTTGGTGTTACTATCAGCCGCCACGTCAACCTTGACAAAATCAATGTAGTCAATTCGAGCGCGTTCGTGACTGCCTGTAGCGCTTGTTCCTCTCAAGCTTGTCAACGAAAAGACATCCCCTTCATTAAGTAAAACCGTGCTAGCAACTGTTCGAGTCAGAAAGTTTGCGGTGGTGGCACTCGCGCCACCCAAGTTTTGATTGAGGCGCCAAGTGTCTAGCTTGGTAGCATTTAGCGCCGCACTAATTTGACCGATGCCTTCAAGATTTTCGTCGTAGTAACCGATCACAATGTTGTAGTAGCCAGCTTCCCCTGAAAAAGCCGTCAGTGCAGAGCCCTCTCCTCTGCCGTTTATGCCTATTAAAGCGCTACCAGAGGAAGTACTATGATTTTCGACCACATAGTCGCCAACCAAGGTCATGGCCTCTGCTTCTACGCGGAACACTGGCGTGCCAGATGAGGTACTGGTAATGCTCTGAAATGTGGTGTTACCTGAACTAGAGGCAGAAATGACTGATGTACTAGATGAGCTGTTAAGGGGGTTTGACTCTAGCTGGGTGACGATGAGATTATCTATTGGCACCAATTCTAGATAGTCCAAGTTAAGACCATCTGTTCCATTTACCGTTGCTGTAAACGACAGTTGGTCACCTGTGTTCAGGGTAATATTTTGAGCAACGGTGCGAGTTGTGTAGGCATCGATATCTTGATCTAATGTGAATGACTGAAGCGGCTTACCATTCAGAGAAAAGTCGATGCTGCCACTGCCACCTTTTCTATCGTAATAGCGAGCAACCACCATATAGTTGCCTGAGGGGCCAGAAAAAGATGTTTTTGCACTAGCTGAGGTATTGACTTTTATATTTTTGCCAGAATCAATGTCCCAGTCGGCAATTCTGTAGTCGCCTGCTAAGACCATATTCTCAGCTTCTATGCGAATAGGGCCGTAGTTATTATTGGAAAGCGGTGTAGGATTGTTGTCCGAGTTTTCGCCACTTTCTTCAGCTTGAGCTTGTAATTGAGATCTAAGTTGTCGTAAAGAAGCTTTCTTGTCATGGGCATCGCCATAGATGACATCATCACCGCCACCACCATTGACGTGATCACGGCCTTCACCCCCAATGAGAATGTCACTATCGGCACCGCCCTCTAGACGATCATCTCCAGCGCCGCCCTCTAAAACATCATTACCCCAGCCGCCCTTGAGGTCATCGCGGCCCTCACCGCCACTGAGAATGTCGTTACCATGCCCCCCGCTGAGAATGTCGTGGCCGTCTTCACCATGGAGTTCGTCATCGTCGTTTTCTCCGAGCAAGAGATCGTCATCATCACCGCCATAAATTAGGTCATTGCCATCTTGGCCGTAAATGATGTCATTTCCTGCATCACCCCAGATCACATCGTGACCTTCCTTGCCGTCAATCAGGTCATCACCTGCGCCCGCATTAATTCGATCCTGCTTTTTATCGCCTGCAATAATGTCATCATTTTCACCACCTCGGTAGACCTTGGCATTTTGTCCGCCAACGCCACCATCGGCTCTTTGCTGCTTCTCTTTGGTGTCTTTGTGCTCAGCCTTCTCGAGGGTTGAAAAGTAGGGTTCTAGCTGTTGCCACCACTCACTAAAGCCCATTTCCAACACTTGCCACCATTCGCTGAAACCCATGTTCAGCATGTTGGTCTCAAAGGTTTGCCACCACTCACTGAAGCCCATCTCAATGATAGTTGCTTCAAAGGATTGCCACCATTCACTAAAGCCCATTTGCAGTAGCTTGTCGGGATTATCTTGCTGTTGAGACCACTCTTTGTAGCCCACTTCCAACACTTGCCACCACTCACTGAAGCCCATCTCGATAATCTGGTCTTCGAACAGCGCCCACCACTCACTAAAGCCCATGGTGTAGACACTGCCTGCTTCTCGGTGGGCGGTTAGTACGGTGTCGTCTAGGCCAAGGCTTTTGGCGACTTTCCGTTCTGCTTGCAGCAGCAGTGCTTCCATATCCCAGCCCGTTTTCAGGATGCTGTAATCCACGTCCCAACCCAGCAAATCTAGCGCTTGCAAATCGCGCTCTGCCAAAGAGAGCTGTTCTTTGTAAGCCAGGGTTGGATCCATAATGCCGAGTGCAACCTGCATCCGTTTCCAGTGGCTAGCTTGATAGCCATCGCCACCGACAGCCGTATTTTGCCCGGTGGAAAAATCACCTAGATTGGTTTTGCCACCATTGGCTGACAGGTAGGCGGCTTCGCCAGCACTGACCGTACTGACACTCCCGTCAGGATTTTTAATCGTGACACTCTCAGCGCTGTGGCGAAATAAGTCTAGGGCGGTGAAGCCTTTGATCTGAGTCTGGCCAGAGAGCAATTGATTAAACTCAATAGTGCCGTCAATACCGCTAACAAAGCCCATTACATGGAGCATTTCATGCAGGGCCATGCTGAGTGAATCTAGGCTGTCTTCAGGTGCTTCACCCGTACGTAGGACATCGTTATTCCACTTAAAGTCTTGGTTGACCAAGATGTAGCCATCTAACCCGTTGGTATCAATGACGTCTCTATCCCAAATTGCACCGTTGTCTAGAATTAACGCTTCATCCATACCCAATGCTTCTGCTTGGGCGGCGGTTAGCAAAATCTCTGTGTTGCCGTCAATCACCTGACCATAGGCATTGAAATCTACCGTATTACCTGACTGCAAACTTTGGAGTGCTTGCTGGTCAATGGAAGCGATTTCGCTTTCAGATAGGGCTGTTGCATCGCGCGCTAGGTATTCTTTATAAACGGCGTAGGAGACCGTTTTGAAGATGGGAACTGCGCCGCCAACGGCATTACCACCATTAAGGCCACTGGTGCCAACAAAGTGAATATCAACAACCGCGTCATCTTTGAGAAAGCTCTGTAGAATACTGGCTGCGACTTCATAGACGATGCGCTGTTCAAGGCTGATGTTCTGATCGTATGTGAGGTTGAATTTGACCATTATTTTGCAGAGCTTTGTGACAAAACCTGAGCTGACGAATTGTCTTACTGTCCGAAAAGAGCACAGGGGAACTTTCTGGAAGATAGCAATTCAGAGTATAAAGTGATACTGGTATATGCACTTAGGTGGCTTTGTTTGTAACTAAGCTTTAAGGGTTCTTTGTCTTTTTAAGGATTGAATTAAGACAACAATCTGCTTTGATTCATGCTTGGAAGTTTTTTGAAAAAATTGGGTATAAAAAGTTTCTGAGCCTGGTAAGTAGGCGGATATTCTGCGGGTTAACCGGCGAGTCCAGACTGGCGAGTCCGGACCGGCGAGGCCAAGCTGGTTAGCCCATCTGGGTGCGTATGGTTGGCGATGGTTTATTGCCGTAACGTTTGTTCTAGGAAGCGCTCGATGAAATGTAGTGCCATTTGATTGCTGACACCGCTAAATACTTTGTCGAATGCATGTTCGGCCCAAGGGATGTTGATCCAAACGGCGGTGTTGTTGCTGTTGATGAGTGCATCGTAGAGCTGCTTGCCAAACCGAGGTTCTACGATATGATCGCGGCCGCCGTAAATGAGCAGGGTAGGCGGGAGGCTGTCGGCGGTGGCTGAATGAACGTAGGTAATGGGTGATGCTTGGGCATAGGCAGCGGGCAGTTCACTAGGTGTCCCACCGATGAAGGCCGCGAGTAGTTGCTTGACGTCGATGGGATCAGGCTGGGGGGCTCGCGATAGCCTGCAGCTAAATCAATGGGGCCGTAGTAGTTAATGATGCTGCGGATTTTTGGGGTTGGTGGGCTCGCTGTTGATATATCTGTTGATGATATATCTGTTGAGCTATTGGGCTGAAAACCGGCTAGCATGGCTAGGTGAGCCCCTGCGGACCAGCCTAAAAGTGCGATCGCATCTCTATTGATTTGGTATTCATCGGCGCGATCGCTGACAAAAGCCAATGCCGCTTGCACATCTTCTAGTTGGGCGGGAAATCGGTATGCTGGAGCATGGCGGTAATCAATTGCGACGACGACATATCCCCGTGCTGCCAAGAAACGACCCATCGCTGCACTTGCCGCAGGGCTACCGTCACGCCAGCCGCCGCCATAAATCGTGACGACCGTCGGATACCGCCTTTTTGGCAATGGCGGTTGGTATAGATCTAAAGCCAGCGCAGTGCCATCGGGATTTGCAAAGGGAATATTGGTTTGCAAACGAAATTGACCGGTAGGGATGCCTTTGAAAAAATTGAGCCAGTTGAAGGGCGCGTAGGAAGCAGCTCGACTCGGTGCTGCAAAAGCGATGGCCATCGACTGCTCTGCTTGGGCAACGGCTCGGGGTTGCTGCAGCAACGGCAAACTGCTTAAGGTCAGTGTGGCGAGCAGCAAGGCCATCAGCAAGGTGTGAAAACGATTCCAGAGCACAATGACGAGTAACAGCACGCTGATCAACCCTAATAATGGGCTAATTTCTGGTGCCCCGACGGCTAGTGGTAGCCAAAATAAGGTAGGCCCTGGCACCACAATCCATAGACTTAAAAAAAATGTCAGTCCGGCTAGTAGCCAAATACTGATGTGTCCCATGACCCCAACGCGCCTTTAGATTGCTCAGGTAGATTGCTCAGGTAGATTAGATTGCTCAGGTAGATTGCTTAAGTTTAAAGATTTGATAAATTAACGATTTTTCCAACACTTTTTTCTGCTCTTCGTGTCTTGTAGGTTGATCGGAGTTTTCCTGAATTCGCAATTTCGTAGGGTTATAGCAACGCCCAAAATAGCAACGCTCAAATGACGTATCTCTAGAGATATCTCTGGATGTGTACATCAAGGCGTTAATTTTGACTTGGCTTGACCCATTCATTTTTGCTGTACGTATGCCTTTGCGATCACTGGTCAAATTCATATGCCTCAAAGTATAGTTCTCAGCTTAGTCGCCCAATCTAATATTTCTTGTCAGCATTTGCGGGGATATTCCCTCCAGAAACTGTTTCTTGATTTACTAGAAACTGTCGATCCGGAGCTAGGTCGTGCTTTACGCCGGGATCAGAGAAATTCTTCCTATAGCTTGAGTGCTTTGCAGGTGAAATCATTGACGCCGGTTGATTCGCTAACTGGTCGTTCTGCTGATAGTAGCACCACTATCCATCAGCCTTTGCCCAAGAGCAATGTTCGTTTGCTGATTGCAAAAGCGCAGGTGATTGAACTGCAATATGAACATAGTCAAGCGATCGCGCCTCAATCGCCTTGCTGGTGGCGCATTTCTCTTTTGGACGATGTTCTTTTTGAGCCTTTGGTGTTTCTGTTGAGCCAGCTAGAGAATGAGGTTTTTCAACTGGGCGATGGCAGGGTAAAGATAGGTCAGGTAGCGGCTGAAATACCCGGTGTTGACTGGGCTTCTAGCTGTAGCTATCAAGATATTTATGAGCACGCTTCTGCCCATGAGCGCAATATTCATTTCCAGTTTTTTACCCCTACGGCTTTTGAAAAGGGCGATCACACCACTCCCCTACCTAGTGCTGACAGCGTTTTCCACCCTTTGAGACGGTGTTGGAATCGCTATAGCGGTTTGGCTTTTGCACCCAACCTGATTAACAACATTGTGCCAACCCACTTTGATATTCAAACAGAGGTTGTTCACAGCTCACAACGCCATTCTTATGACGCTATTGTCGGCTGCATAGGACACATTAGCTTCCGTATCATGGGCGATCATGACCCACTGATTATTAAACGGTTGAATATTTTGGCTGACTTTTCTCGGTACTGTAGTATTGGTCACAATATTTGCTCCGGCATGGGCATTATTCGTCGAGTAAGCCATGATAATCACAGCCATGTGGTGCAGCGTCAATTCTGAGCGGTGGGCTGTAATATTGAGCTGTAATATTGAGCTGTAATACTAGGCTTGTAACTAGGCTTATAACATTGGGGCTATGAGAAACGAGGGCGACTCACGAGGCGCTAAGACGTTTTTGTATGTCTGATACTGATTTTCGCCAAGGTTATCGCAGATGGCATCTTGGGCTGCTCGTCGTTGTGCTTGTGGGGATAGGGCTGCGCTTTTGGCAGATTGAGCGGTTTAAGGCTCTGGTTTTTGATGAGGTTTATTTTGCTAAGTTTGCCCAAGCGTATTTGGCTGGCGAACCTTTGTTTGATGCCCATCCCCCCTTGGGAAAATATTTTATTGCTGCTGGTATTTGGCTTAGTCAGCACAGTCCTTTTTTGAGCGCTTTTGAGGGCGGGATGCTGACGCCTGAGATTGGTTTAACACCTTTTAGCTATCGCTGGATGAATGCTTGGGTAGGTAGTTGCATTCCTTTGTTGGTGGCTGGCATTGCCCATGGACTGAGGTGGGGCAGTATTCATCAACGTTGGACATTTGCACTGCTAGCGGGTGGCTTTGTCGCAATTGATGGACTATTTGTGACAGAGTCTCGATATGCGTTGATAAATATTTATATGGTGTTTTTAGGCTTGCTGGGTCATTGGCTATGGCTGCAGGTGAGTTTGGATTCCCAGACTGTTCCAGTTTTCAAAAAGATTGTTTATCGGTTTTGTGCGGCGGTGGCTTTGGGGGGTGCGATCGCAACTAAGTGGAATGGCTTGGGCTACTTATTGAGTTTGTTCATTTGGGAAGCATGGCAGATCAGCAAAATACACCATCAAGCGTTGTTGAAAAGAAAACTCGTCAGCGGCCTTGTATGCTGCCTTATATACGGTGTAGCGATTCCTGCGATAACCTACAGCCTCATTTGGTGGCCTCATTTGCGGCTTACCCATTTGCACCTAACAGGAGGCGCTTTAGCCTCGCTACATGTTTCCCTTTTTAGGTTTCATCAACAGCTAACGAGTAGCCACGCAGCCTGCTCTGCATGGTATAGTTGGCCGCTACTCATTAAACCTATTGCCTACTGGTATGAAGAAGTCGGATCACAAGCCTACACCGTTAATAATATGGGTAATCCTATCTTGTGGTGGCTCTCAAGCAGTGGCATGATGATGCTGGGGCTAGAGCAGATGATCCGCTTAAAAAATAAGCTCGAGAACAAACTCAAGAGAAAGTCTGATGTCGAGCCAATGGCCAAACCAGCGGCTAAGCCAGCAGCCAAGCCAGAAAACGTTTCATGGACTGCTGCCGACTCTGCTGCCGACTCTGTTAGCGCCTATCTACTGATTGGCTACTTGGCTAACTGGCTGCCGTGGATATTAGTCGGTCGCTGCACCTTTATTTATCTCTATATGCCTGCTGTTGTATTTAGCTTTATGACGCTGGCTTGGCTGCTGAGTGAGTGGCTGTATGCTTCATCGACACGGGTACGGGCGATGGGGTTAGTGATGCTGGGTGCGATCGCCTTAGCCTTTTTCTTTTGGCTTCCCCTTAGCTTGGGCTCTCCCCTGACACCTGAGCGTCTTCATCTGCGCTGGTGGCTTAGCTCTTGGATATGATGAATGCAGACAAAATTGACGCTTGGCTCTGGATATGGAGACTATCAGATCTGCTATTTCAATCCATTTAAGGTCAAGCGAATACGTGGATCGAGCACACCATAAAGGATATCGGCGATAAGATTAAAAACTACAATCAAAATGGCGTAGATGAAGGTAATCGACATGACTACAGGAGTATCACTACGGTTGATGGCATCGATCAGTAATGAGCCAATGCCAGGAACACGGAAGACTTGTTCGGTAACCAGTGCACCTGTAAAAACAGTAGGAATATCAAGGGCGATTAGGGTGACGACGGGAATGAGTGCGTTGCGCAAAACATGGCGAATGATGACCTGTCTACTGCTGAGACCTTTGGCGTAGGCAGTGCGGACATAGTCCAAATTGAGCTGTTCTATGACAGCAGCGCGAATGTAGCGCATGAGGACGGCAGTTTGGAACAAGACTAAAACACCGATGGGCATCATGGCTTGTTTGGCTTGAGCCATCAAGCTGTTGATGTCGTTAACAACTAAGGTGCTGTCATAAATGAAGGGGAACCAGCCTAGGTTGACACTGAAAACAATGATGAAGATTAAGCCGGTGAAGAAAGGTGGAATCGAGAATCCGGCGAAGGCGCAGGTGGTAACGAGCTGATCGAGCCAAGTGTATCGTTTGAGAGCGGAGAGAATGCCCAGGGGAAAGGCAATGAGCAGTGAGAAAAAGTAGGCTAAGCCAACTACCCAAAGCGTGGTCGGTAAGCGCTGCCAAATGAGTGTACTGACGGAAACAGGGCTGACGAAGGAGTAGCCCATATTGCCCGTGAGAAAAGCAATGGCCCATTTGGCATAGCGGATGTGAATGGGCTGATCGAGGCCAAGGGCACGGCGAATATTTTCTCGAACTTCGGCGGTGATGGAGGGGCTATTGGCCAATTCGCCAAGGGGGTCGCCAGGAGCCAAGGCCAGCACGAGGTAGATCACCATACTGATGGCAATGAGGGTGGGAATTGCCATCAGGAGGCGTTTGAGAAGATATTTTCCCATAGATATCAGCAGGGTGTTGGCTTTTGAATGATGGACGAGGCTCTCTAGTGAGGCTGTTGGTATTAATGAGGTTGGCGTTGGTTTTATTGACGGCCCCAACTTTTGATTTTCCAGGTGCTAGCGGCCCAGGGGGTAAATTCTAAGTCGGTGAGAGAAGTTGCGATCGCATAGGCATCACTCCGCCTGACCAAAGGAATTAAAGCCACATCTTCAATCAACAAATCATTCATTTCTATAAACAGCGCCTTGCGTTTATCCAGATTCATCTCCTGTTTGAGTTGGGCGAGTAGTGCATCGTAGGCAGGATTGCAGTAGCGAGAAGAGTTTTCCTTTGACCATTGATTCTCTTTTTGAGCGATTTGATCGCAGGCATACAGCTCCATATAAGAGTCAGGTTCAGGGGTTTCACTGTCGAAGGCAAAAAGCTGTAGATCAGCGTTGAAACGACTCACTGAATCAGGGTTAGCCGGATCTCCAAAATACACACCCGGTTCTACGCTTTTAATCTCGACAGACATACCTATTGCCTCAAGATTTTGTTTGATAATCTCTTGAGTCTTTTGCCGGACAGGATTTACAGAACTGGTAAAAAGAAGGGCCATTTTTACCCCATTTTTATCACGTACACCATCGTTGTTGGAATCTTGCCATCCGGCTTCGGCCAGTAGTGTTTCAGCTTTCTCTAAGTTGAACTCGTATTGAGTATTGGGAGAAACATACTTATCAGGTGCGACAATAAAGTTAGTGGCCACGGAGCCTGCCTCACCATAGAGCTGTTGAGTAATTGTTTCTCGATCTATTGCTAAACTGATGGCTTCACGCACAGGCTTTTCTGAGAGGAACGGGTGGGGAGTATCTTTTTGGGAGGTCTCTCCATTAACGTCTTGATTAGGGTCAGAAAAGTTAATGTATATGCGCTCCATGAGCGGCTTAAAAACGTAGGCCATTTCGCCTTTTCCCGCTGCTTCTAAGCTGGAAATGACAGCGGGCTCAGCCTGAATATTCCAGGCGTAGTCAGCCTCACCAGTTTGCAGCACAGCTCGAGCTGCAGATACGGTATCACCTCCACCTTTGAGTTCAAGGGTGCTAAAGGCGGGGGCTTCGCCGCGAAAGTTTGGGTTGGGTTCATAAACAATAGTATCGCCCGGTTTGAATGCTTGGACTTGGAAGGCGTTGGTGCCAATCGGCGCGGTGTTGCCCGGTGCTGAGCGAGCCTGAGCACCAATGTAGTCTTGGAAAATATGTTCAGGCAAAATCATACCGCTCCCGCCCACAAAAGGTGACATTGCAGCAGGCGTGGGTTGCTTGAAAGTAATCTTGACCGTTAAGTCGTCAATCGCTTCAACCTTTTCCACTTCACCATAAAATTCGCCGGAGGTTGCACCTGTGGCGGGATCGGCGATAAAACGATAGGTGAAGACAACGTCATCCGCACTGAAGGGCTCCCCGTCGGACCAAAGCACCCCTGATTTGAGCTTCCAAGTGACTGAGGTGCGATCATCGCTGATGCCACCATTGTCTGTAGTAGGAATTTCGGCGGCGAGGATGGGTTCGAGTTCTTCGGCTTCGTTATAGGCCGCGAGCGGTTCTAGCACAATACTGGCGGCTTCTAAGTCTTTGGTTCCACTGGAAAGGTGAGGGTTTAGTGTGGTCGGTGCTTGCCAATACAAGAGCTTGAGAGCAGCCGGGTCAGTAGTCGCCTCTGAACTGACAGGAGCACTATTGTTAGGGGGTTCAACTTTGGGGCCACAGGCGTTTAGTAGTAGGGCTCCTAACAGCGATAGTGTGAACAGTATCAACAGTCTCAATAGTGGCTGGAGCTGAGTAGAGTTTACTGAACGCATACGGTTTCTTTCCCTGGGCGACTACCCATTCTAAACGGTTAGGAGAAACTATAGCAGTTCTTGCCCGAGGGATTATGTTCAATCAGTTGCTGCGATTAAGAGACTTAATTCAAAAGTTTTCTGAGTTCTGAGAAGCCCCTTCATTGTGCAACGATCTCAAATAACTGATGTCAGCTTGGGTGTTTTTGAGCGTACGGTTTATTTCAGCGATGTCATCTGCAGAAACGCCTGGGCTGCCATCGCGTCCTGCTATGCCGGGTTCGCCTGGAATACCGGGTAAACCCGGCTCACCGCGATCGCCCTGCAGTCCTTGGTCGCCTTTTTCACCTTTTTCACCAGGTTCACCTTTGGCACCAGGTTCACCTTTTTCACCCTTTGCCCCAGGTTCTCCAGGTGGCCCTTGTATCGTCTTGAGTTCTGGCAGGTCACTTATCACTGAGGCATTGAGCTGTCCATTGTCACTCATTTTTGCACTTGACGGGCAATCTGAAGATTGAGCATCGCCATTTCGGGTGTGCAAAGGCTACCTTCTAGGCTGCTGACAGAACTCGTTTTCGAAAGCATATTCATCGTCATGCGATGGGTCGCTTTGGCGGCTGTACCGATGCCAAGTAGCACGAAGGCTATCACCAGTGCGTTGAGTGCAACAACGCCCCAGTTACCTGCACCGATATTGAATGAGATGTATTTGATGTAGTCGCGGCCCACCTGAGTCAAGTTTTTGCCAGCGCTACCTGATTGAGAAAGCTGTTGAGATGGTTTAGATGACATGGAACTAACCCTACATTGAAGATATAGTGTGTGCCGGATGCATAACGCCGACGGCGAGGCTACGCCAACGGGTACAAGCGCGTCGCTTGGCCTGTTGTCACGTAGAGGCTTCAGCCAGCGTGCTGTACCTCAGCCAAGCGACCAAAGCGATATACATGAGCTATGGTGTCT
>JAAUPS010000280.1 GCA_012033015.1 Phormidesmis sp. RL_2_1 | reverse complement strand
TAGGCTCTGCCAGCAGGAATCAGAGGCTTGGAAGTCTTCAGGTGAAACCCAAAACGCTTGTGTATATTGGGTTTTAGCTAAATCGGGATGGCGGGATTCGAACCCACGGCCCCTTCGTCCCGAACGATGTCGTAAAACTCAGAAAACCGTTGACCTGACTAGATTATACCAGTTCTCATTATCGGCTCGTACCCAGTCCGTACCCGAGTAACGTCTGTAAATGTCTAAATTCCTCCATCACAACTGGGAAACTAGTGTGAGAAGCCTCTGAAAATGGCTATTTTGAGCTGACGGGAATACAAACGACTTGTCCAAATACTGAACCAAACTCTATCAGGCCTTATTGTCTAGACGCTCATGCTCAATTTCTGCTTCTATTGCCTTCAATCCCTGCTCTAGTTCTTCCTCCGTCGGTAAAATAAGGCGATATTTCGATGCAAATATCTGTTTTCCATCAGCTAAGACGGAGTACTTTGCGATGGCGCAGCCTCTCCTTGCGGAGAATTGCCTCATTCTTCTCCGCGCACAAAATCAAACCGATAGTGGGATTATCATCTTCCCGTCGAAACCGCTCCTCATACAGCCGTACATAGGTATCCATCTGGCCAATGTCCTGATGGAGTAGTTTGCCGAGCTTTAAATCGATCAACACAAAGCATTTCAGCAGGTAGTTATAGAACACCAAATCCACATAAAAGTGCTCTCCGCCTAGGGTGATGCGACGCTGCCGCGCCACAAACGAAAACCCTTTACCCAGCTCCAATAAAAATGCCTGCAATTGCTCAATCAAAGCAGACTCCAGCTCCGATTCTGTAAAACTCTGATGCTCTCCTAGCTCCAAAAACTCCAGCACGTAAGGATCTTTCAATACATCCTTGGGGGAGAGCGCCCGAGCGTTCTGCTTTGCCTCTGCTCTCACGGGGACTTCATCCTGACTCGACAGCAGCCGCTCATAATAAAACGAATTGATCTGCCGCTCTAGCGCTCGGGTAGACCACCCTTCTGAGCTTGCCTCTCGCATGTACCACTGACGTGCTACCTCACTGTCTACCTTCAGCAGTAAACGGTAATGCGTCCAGCTCAAATCAGGACGCAGTGCGTCGCGAATTGGAAACGCCAAATAAAACCGTCGCATGTATCGCAAATTGCTGATATCAAAGCCTTTCCCAAATTGCTGAGTTAGCCGGTCAGAAATTTTTTTCAGCACGGTCTTACCATATTCAGCCCTCGCTTCGCCAGATTGCTCATCCTCCACAATGAGTTGCCCAATCTGCCAATACGTCATCACCATGGCTTGATTGACGGCTGACCTTACCTGCTGACGGGCACTACTGATCAGCCCCGCCACCTTTGCATACAAGTCATCCGGTTCATGAGAACTGGGTTCAGTAATGACGCTCATCAGATTCCTTGCCAGTACACGTTTTTATCTCCCGCACACATCATAATCCGCTGGCAATTTTCGGGTATCTCGGGTCTTGCAACGCTTGCCTATTCCCCTGACTTCGGCAGGCGATCGCAAACGATGACGACAGGCTGAATTTCTGGTGCATCAGGGCGTGCTGTGGTCACTCATTCGCGGCACCTGACCCAGTATCCCTTCCGCCTGTCGTGATGGTCGCATTTGCTTCACCAGCGCCAACCGCTCCTGATTCGTCCCGGCTAAAAGCAAAGTCTCAGCCCGCTCTACAGGCGACAAGCTATAACGGCATTCGGCGCTGTCATCACCTGCTCAATCTCGCTCGAATTGGCCGTGAGCCTTGGGTTGGATGACGTAGCCGTATTTTACCAAACACAGCCTTCTCGACTGTGCCAGTTAGCCCCAAAATCCCCGCACCCTTCCCCCACCAAAACGAAGCCTCATGCTGCGCCTCCTCGGTGTAGTAGTCATCTTTAACGAAATAGTTTTCGGCCTGCGCTGCCGAAAGATTGCAGGTAGAGAGCATGGCAATTCGCACCTGAAACGAAGCGAATAAATGGCTAAAACAATAAAAATCCTTAAACCGATTGCGCTGCGGGGTTTACGAGATTTTTTGCCAGAAACCTGGCGTCCTGTGTGGCATTTCCGGCGAAGCCCCCAAAAGGGCGTAGCATCGTGGCCAAGATTTACCGCTCACCTCAATGATATAACCCCTTATAACCAAATAAAGCAAATCAAGGTTGACTATTTGATCATGTTAACCACAGTTAACCGTAAATATAGAAGTGCGCTTACTATTGCGGTTTAGCGTTTTTTATACCGCAATGACACAACTTACTGAAGAAAATCCCACCATCTACCTCGCTGGAGACATGGGTGCTTCAGCTTCCAAGTTCTTTTATCGCGTCCATACCGGGCAGACTGTGCCAATTTGGATGACGAGTGCGATCTCCACCAACCTAACCAACAACGCACTACCTACCCTCAGCATGAGCAGACGGCCTCAAGACAGCGCTTGGTTGCAGATTGACGATGAAATTGTTCTCGTCTCGTCAATAAACGGCAGGCATCCGAATGCCTGAATCTCAGCAGCTCTACACTCAAAAAGTATCGCTTAAACGGCGAGTGGATTGAGGGACTTCACTGGGTCAGACTCAATAGCCGCTGTGTTCGGTATAACATCGAACTGATAAAAGACTGGCTACATAACCGTAGTGATCCGTCTGCTCATCTACGGGCAATTGAAGTTTATCAACAAGAACTAGTCAGCAACCAACAGAAAAAGAGAAAGAGATATTCCCTTGCGAATTCTCTTTGAGGAGAATTATGTAGGCTAAACCTGACGCTTATTCCGGAGTGTTGTGTCTTTTTTGCCGCTGTCTTCGAGCGGTTTGTACAAGTTTTTTCGTGATAATCATCTGCATCCTTTCTCCACTACAACTCTATGCCCTTTCAGTTCTGCACAGTGAGCGGCTAAGCAATCCTCCCAACCTTTACGATCATAAATAGTGCTTATGTTGTCTAGCAATCCCCAGCTTTGCTCTTGCTGGCTGAGCTTTGCAAACTTTTCATATCCTGGATAATCCGACATCACTAGCTGATCTTTTTGGTGGAGTAACGGCGGAGTGTCTTCTGGGTTGTAATCTCGGTAGCGAACATAGAGATCCTTCAGACTAATTTGCATACTGGTTTGCAGCGCGGGATGCGGCTCAGTATCGAATGCTGGGAAAAACAAATAGGAGATCTTTGGCTTTCCGGTGTGAAATTTTACAACGGTTGCTTCTTTAGGTCGCCCAATAGTGCGAGAAGCACAGCCTTCGTAGAGTCTCAACAGCGGACTAAGCTGATCTAACGCTGATATATGCACCCACAGCGAGTTTGCCCTTTGTTGACCAATGGGGCTTTGACGACATTGCTCTGCGATGACATCAGTATTGCCCAAACTCATCAACATCAGGTCAGCAGCCATGCAAGCTTGCTGGTAGCTGCCAAACAGCGCCTTAATATCCTTCTGTACCACAGGTGCCAAATCTCTAAAGTTGGGCCGACGCCCAAACTGGCTGAGTGCCAAGTACACCAGCAAATCTTGACGACGCTTTTCGGCAATGTCGTCCCACTCGCTGCTGTTTGTCGCTTGCAGAATAATTTTGAAGGCTCGCCGAACGCTACCAAATTCTGCGGTGAGCGATGCGAGTTCTTCCGTTTCTAGCTCTTCAGCCGTAGGTAATCGGCCTCGGTCAGTGTAAAAGGCCATCACTGGCTGTAGCAGTTCTTTATAGTCTTCGAATCGTTTAACGCTGATTCGTACTCTAGGGGTTGTCGCCCGAGACCGGAAGCGTGATGCACGAAAGGTTTCAGCTCGCGCCTCGTTCCGAAAGACAAAATAGATACCTAGGGCGACAGGAATAGCATCGACCCCTAATACCTGATCGATGTAGTTTTTCAGCTCTTGTTGGTCGTAATATTTTTGAAAGGTGTTGCGGCTAGTGATAATGCCATCACCATAGGCAATTACGCCGTTGGCACGATCATTAATCAGCACTTGGGCTGACACAATCAAAACTTGGCGAGTGAGTGCCCAGGCTTTTAACAAGGCTTCGCGGCGCTCAGTCATATTTTCGACCACGTTAATGACGTAGCCAATATTCACGACATCAGCTTCGTGAGGCTGAGTGTCCGGGCGAAAATGAGGATCCCAACCTTCGCTTTTGTGACCCAGCTTCCGAATATACTCAATATCTGCACCGTGACCGCAGCCATAGTCAAAAAAAGACACCTCTGGTTCAAAAAGAGCTGCTTCAACAGCTAGGCGGATGGGCTTAGATGACTGTGCCCGAACAATAGCGGCTTTGTGGCGATCAATTTTGGGCTTGGATTGCCTTGGCTCATGAGGCGGCTTGCTCTGAAGCGGACACACTACAGCATGGCCTTCTACTACCCAGCCATATTGGTTTAGTCGCTGCTGCCAGCCTTTGGCAGTGCCAATAGTGGTAGGGCGATCCAATAAGCCAAGGGTTTCTTCTTGATGGGTTAGATGTCGAAACGTTTCGTATAAGGGATAGTCGGATGAAATAAAGGTTTCTTTGCGGTGCAGTACAGGTGGGTTGGCTGTTTGACTGTAATCGCGAGTCGCAATCTGTCCCGTTGCCAAATCGACTTTGATGCTTGTATGCAGAGCTGGGTGAGGATCACGGTCAAAGGCTGGATAGAACAGGTAGGACAGTTGAGGCTTAGTCAAGCTGAATTTTATTAAGGTCGCTCGCGGCGATCTTAATACGGAAGGGCTTTGCGATCGCGCAACACTGGCAAATGCTTTTTTTTCTAGCGCTTGTAGAGCATCGGGTAATAAAGGCAGAGCCGAATCATGGACATAAAGGGCATCGGGTAGTAACTTGCCTACAGAACTGCTGCGGCAGACTCTGGCGATAAGCTCTACTGACACTATTTCTGCTGTTTCTATCTCGGAGGATTTTACAGGACTGATCATGCCGCGTTATGAAATTACTGGGCGAAAACACTGAGCATTTGGCCATCCTATCGGAAGACAAGATGGCTTGTTGGTCGAAGCCTAAGAACTGTAAAGCGTGGACTTTTATTTATAGTGAGCATTATTCAAACATTAGCATTCTCCATCAAACGCTATATATAGCGTTTCTTATCATCTATATCCTGATTTCACGCTATTCTGATAGGCGATTACCCTCAAAAATCTATGCAAATTCAGTTATTAGGTAAGCCACATCATTGCTTTTGTGAAGGTTTGTCGATAAATTCAGTGCAAAAGTACTATTTTAAGTTTTTTAGGTTCCACTTTATGGGCAGGCAAGTTTCACTGCAGCTAGGCAGTCCAAATATTCCGCAAGTCGTTGCCTTTGCTCGCCATGAAACTTTTCATCCTAGATTTGGCTGGTTGAAGAAGGGGTTTGACAGGGCGGAGCAGCATCCCGGCATTTTCTTGGAGGAGGATGCTCCTGTGCGCTTGGGCGTTGGTAAGAACATGGTGCGTTCTATCCGCTACTGGTGTAATACTTTTAGGCTGCTAGAAGACGATCAGCCGTCTGACTTTGGTCAGGCGCTTTTGGGGGCCGACGGTTGGGATACGTACTTAGAAGATCCGGCTTCTTTGTGGTTGCTGCACTGGCAGTTTTTGCAGGCTCCTTGCTATGCGTCCGCTTGGGACTTTACTTTTAACTACTTTCATCGCACTGAGTTTACGTTTGAGGATTTGTTTTATGACCTGTGCGATTATCGCGATCGCATTTCCCCCTCGAACCGCTAAACTCCTCTATTTAAAAAAGACGTGAGCTGTCTGCTGAGAATGTATGCCAAGCAGCCGACTAAAGCCTCTGCGAGCGAGGATTCTTTGGACTGTCCGTTTGTGGACTTAGGCTTGATTCATACAGCGGGCGATACCCGGCACTACACTTTTCGTCTTGGGGCAAAGCGAAGCTTACCCGCAGAAGTTGTGGTCTATGCCTGCTTGCATCACGCTAAGCGCGTATCGCAGACGGCTCGCAGCATTCCGATTGCAAGCTTACTGTATGACGTTGGTTCACCGGGGCTGATATTTAAGCTGACAGAGAGTGCACTAGGTGAGGCTATTGAGAAGGTTAGCCCGCGAGTACGAAGCTCTTCAGCTATCGGATGCGGCAGGTAAGCTGCAATTTAGACTTTTCGGAAGCGCCTGATGTGATCGCTCAAACCTTGCTCAGCAACTATTACGGCCAAACACGATGAAGAAAGGCACTGTGACAGATAAGCCACTATCGAATTATTTTGGCTTGCACCGTCGTTACTATCGCTCGGTTAATTTGGAGCGGGACATTGCCAAGCCATCGGCGGTTGAGGGCTATATCTTGACCGAACGAGCGTCTGAGGCGCTGATTAGAATTGCCTCGGCGTTTGGTAATCCTGATGCTCACCGAGCCTGGACGATGACGGGCGTGTATGGCACGGGTAAGTCTGCTTTTGCTCACTATTTGACGGCACTATATGCACCGAGGGATAGCGAGCTAGGTCGGACCGCTGCTGAGATTGTCCAGCAGGCTTTTGGTGCAGGCAGCGATGAATGGGTCGCTATTGAGAGTAGTATTCCTTCTGATGGAGTGCTACGAGCGGTAGCTGCAGGGCAGCGTGAGCCTCTAAGCTGGACGGTGGCAAGAGCACTGTCGAAGGCGGTGAACTTACAGTTTCACAAGCAGGGGCAATCGGCGCTGTGCAAACGCATTGGCAAGTGGGAGAAGAAGCTAGAAA
>JAAUPS010000279.1 GCA_012033015.1 Phormidesmis sp. RL_2_1 | reverse complement strand
ATGATAGCGATAAAGTCGGCTCGGTTGAAGATGGCATATTTGATGCTGCTACTGGTCAGTTTCGCTATTTAGTTGTAGATACTGGTGTGTGGATTTTTGGGAAGAAGGTGCTGTTGCCGATTGGACGCGCCCGCTTTGATAATGATGCGCAGCGCATTTATGTGACAGGGCTTACAAAAGAACAGGTTGAGAACTTGCCTGAGTATCAGGGCATTGATGCTATAGACTACGACTATGAGGAAAATGTTCGTGGTGTCTATCGCGAGAGTACAGCTAGCCAAAGCATTCCTGTTGATGGCACGGCAGCCTACACACGCGATACTTACAACTATGATTACGATCCTGAGCTTTACACAAGAGACCATGTACGTGAGGAAAATCAGCCTATTCGCCTCTATGAGGAGCGTTTAGTAGCCGATAAAAACCGCATCAAGACAGGTGATGTAGTCGTAGGTAAGCAAGTGAAGAGCGAAACCGCTAATGTTTCCATTCCTGTAGAGAAAGAGCGGGTTGTGATTGAGCGTTCAACGCCTACAGAAGCAGCTACGACTACGGCAAACCATGCCTTTAATGAAGGTGAGGTGGCTCGAGTAGAAGTGTACGAAGATCGCGCTAACGTTCGGAAGGAAGTTGTTTTGCATGAAGAGGTTGCTGTTCGCAAAGAGAGCGAGCAGGATATGGTCAGCAAGCAAGCCACTGTCCGTCGTGAGGAACTAGAAATCCGTGCTGATGACGACACTGTTGTTGTCGATAAATAGGTCACTTAATCTGGGAAAGATTAAGCTGAGAAGTCTATCTCCAACTTAGGGCTGTCAGCCTACACCATATAGCAAATGAATGGAGTAGCTTCAATCTATGGGGTTACTCTTTTTTTGTGTCTAACAACTCATGAGATGATTAATGCCTTCTTTCTGGTAGGCGTTGATAATGGGTTCTGTTGCACAATGAAGTTATCGAAGTTAGGCAATCCCTATCGGCCTCCCTGTCGCTATGCAACTCATGTTCATCCGTATTGTTTAAGTACTTATGCCTTCCTTCTGCTTTGATGGAAGTTTTGTCTACTCTCCATGAATTGGTAGTGGGCTTGAGAGATGGACGCCATGCTCTTGTATCATTTCCTCTAAGTCTCGGTAGCTCAGGCCATAGCGTAGGTACCATCGCACTATCAGCAAGATGATGTCTGACTGAAGATGTCGCCAATTAAAGGGCTCTGAGGAGGACATGGGATAGAGCCTGCGGAGGGCTTGTCAGTATATTGGAATATTGGAGGCAGGCTGCTTTTTTGCAACACTGCTAAAGCAGCTAGTGGTCGCTAATTGGACGGTTTATGGAAACGTATTTACTCAAAATCATGGAGGCTATTTACCCATAGTCGTAGATATTGAGGCTGTATCTATAGCGTTGCTCACTGGGCTAGACTACAGATATTTCGGTGAAACCTTTTCAGCACAATAGGCCAAGCTGAATATAGCGGTACTCGAATGTATCTGGGTATCGCTATATTTAGCTTGCTCCTTAGGTAGGCTGTCTCCCGTGTGATCGCTATCCCCTCAAGCATTAAAATAAGAAATCCTTAAGATAGCGCCGTTTTCATGCTTGCCAACATCCAAGAAGTCGCCACCAAACTTGCCCCTCGCCTGATCGAAATTCGCCGTCATATTCATGCCCATCCTGAACTTAGCGGTCAGGAATATCAAACTGCGGCCTATGTTTCGGGGGTACTTTCTTCCTGTGGCTTTCAAGTGCAGGAAATGGTGGGTAAAACAGGTGTCGTTGCAGAGCTAAAGGGCGCAGCCGCTCCCGATGACAATATTTTGGCCATCCGCACTGATATGGATGCTTTGCCCATTTTAGAAAAAAACGATTTTCCTTTTGTTTCCAAAAGTCCGGGGATTATGCACGCCTGTGGGCACGATGTTCATACGGCGGTAGGACTTGGCACGGCGATGGTGTTAGCCGAATTGGTCAATAACTCAACGGCGCTTTTTCCGAGCACTACTCGGTTTATCTTTCAGCCTGCTGAAGAAACTGCTCAAGGCGCAAAATGGATGATTGCTGACGGGGTAATGAAAGATGTTGCTGCGATCTTTAGTCTCCATGTTTTTCCGAGTATTCCATCGGGCGTGATCGGTTTGAAAGAAGGTGCGCTGACTGCTGCTGCTGATGATCTTGAAATTATTATTTTGGGAGAATCTGGTCATGGGGCGCGGCCTCACCAAGCGGTTGATGCGATTTGGATTGCGGCCCAAGTGATTACGCAAATACAGCAATCTATTAGCCGTACGATTAATCCACTGCACCCAGCGGTGATTACGATTGGTCAAATTTCTGGGGGGCGAGCGCCTAATGTGATTGCCGATCGGGTGCGGCTAGTGGGTACGGTTAGGTCGCTTCATGCTGATACCCATGCGCTTTTGCCTGGCTGGATCGAAAAAATTGCCACTGATATCTGCCATCTCTATGGGGCCACTTGCACCGTTAATTACACCCGTGGTTGCAACGCTGTCCGTAACCATGGAGAGCTGACTCGGTTGGTAGCCGACTGTGCCAGTGAGGCGTTAGGTGGCGATCGCATCGAATGGATTAGCGATGCTTCTATGGGCGCTGAAGACTTTGCGAACTATACCGATTTAGCCCCTGGTACGATGTTTCGGCTTGGTGTAGGCTGGCGCGATCGCCCCAACCACCCACTCCACCATCCCCAATTTGAAATTGACGAAGATGCTATCCTTGCAGGCGTTATTACCATGGCCTACAGCGCCTACCGCTACTGGCGAGTGCAGCATATTGCTTGACTGACCCGCGATAACACCCGTTATAACACCCGCTATAACCGTAGCCCTGTAGAAGATAGCCCTGTAGAAGATAGCCTGACAGAAGGTATGCCGATAGGATGAGGCCATAGTCAGTATTTATCCTCAAATGGAGTGTTAAAAAAGACGCGTATTTTCTAATAATCGTATCTGCAGACCTTACAGTTCTATGGTCTAATTCTCTATCGTTAACCAGAGGAACATGGAAACGCCATGACTTTCTTTCAACGTAGTCGCCGCTGGCTGACTGCCCTTGCACTTGTGCTCCTACTGACCGTCTCCACCACTGCCTGCTCTACGACCGCTAGTCAAGCGCCTGTCGGTACCACCGTTAACTACAGTCAGTTAGAGCGTGGTAACTCGGCTAAAGGCCAAGAGTATGGGGATTGGGTTGTCAGTGCTGCCCAAGGGTTAATTTCTGATGCCTATGTGCGAGACGATAACAAACTCGGCGTTGTGATTACCGACGCTGTCAAACCTTCCGAGGTCAGAGATCTATCTAGATCGTTGCTCCAAGGCTTCCGCAAAAGCTTCCCTAGCAAGGATCTTCAAGTTTTAGTCTTTGCCCCTGACAAAGCGCCTATTTTAGTGGCTGATTACGATACCCAATCCGGGCAGGTAGAATATAGCACGCCTGAATAGTGCGAGCCTTCGAGTAGCGCCACCCCTGAGTAGCGCCCCTTTTCTGATAGTGCTCTGATAGTGCTATGTACCGAAAGATGCGGTAGTGCCCATTCAATAGCTTAACCATTCTATACAAGTTATCTTCTGCTGGAGGATGCCCCCATGTCCACAAGTGATCAGTACAAACGCGAGATTATGAAAGATCTGGCGGCTGGCAATAAAGAGATTCTAGAGCCTAATGGTAATGACGCTTTGGGTGATAAGTACCAAAGCTTTGATGATTTTGCTAACAGGTCATCTCGGGATGAGCGTCATGGCTTGATTAAGCGCTCCTTTAATCCCCAAAATGTGCCAGCAGCCCAAATGGATCCAGAACTTAAGCAGGCCATTAGTAAAATTAAGTCTAGTGAGCGCGATGATGTTGCCCGTGATTTCTTCAAGCATCTCAAAGAGCGGGGATTGAGCGATCGCGATCTGGAACAGCGCCTTGGCCTTTCTACCCATAATCCTCGCAAAATGAGCGCCGATGACGTCGGTAAACTGGCTTCTTTTGCTTACACGGCCCATCCTGATATTTTTCAAGAAGTTCTGGCCGATCAGCCCGCTATTTTGAAGTTTTTGAGTAACCCCTTGATAGGGGCTGCCATTGGTGCGATCGCATCCAAATGGCTGAGCAAGTAAATTATTCAAGTACTGAAGGCTAACGCTGAAAATCAAAGAGGGTGCCCATCGGCACCTTTTTTTGTGAGTCTTTATGACGCGTTCTGTTTGTCAGTATCTTTTTTTATGAATCGTGCAGGGTAGGCTTAAAGTGTGGCGTTACTCACTATAGTGGCTGCTTACTGAGCTGTACTACTGATCGCATCAGGCTTGCAGCCGATGCCGATGACGCTATATTCATTTTGTCTTGTCTGTGCCTTTTTTTCGCTTATGTTACCCCTTAAATCGTTGCTGCATACTCTTGCCATGGTTAGTCCATTTGGTCAACTACCGACCCCTTCGAACACCTTTGTCAAAACAGCATTATTGACTGGAAGTATCATCGCGATCGCCTATTTAGGGGCTTGCCTAGCCCTTTACTACTACCAACCCAAACTTATCTTTAGACCTCTTCCCTTCCTAACCAGCACCCCTGCTGATATAGGTCTTGCCTACGAAGATGTCCAAATACCAGTAGCGCCCAATGCTGGTACCTTACCTGATGCTGGCACCTTACCTGATGCTGGCCCTTTAGCTGATGCTGGCACTTTACATGGATGGTGGCTGCCCAATCCGATGACCGATCGCACCCTTTTATTTTGTCACGGCAACTACGGCAACATCAGCTATAACCTAGAGCGGATTCGCTTCTATTATGATTTAGGATTTTCTATCCTCGCTTTTGACTATCGCGGCTATGGTCTCAGCAGTGGCCCCTATCCTAACGAACAAAACACCTATGCGGATGCAGAGGCAGCTTGGCAATATTTGCTCACAGAGCGCCAAATTTCTCCTGAAAGCATCACAGTCATGGGACATTCTATGGGAGGTGCGATCGCTATTGATCTGAGCGTGCGGCATCCCAACAGCGATCGCTGATCATCAAAGCTCCTTTACCACCATGGAAGACGCCATCCACGCCAAAAAAATCTATCGTCTTTTTCCTATAGAGCAGCTTCTTACCGAACCTTTCAACGCTCTAAGCAAAGTTTCACAGCTCGAAGTACCTGTGCTCTATGTCCATGGCGATCAAGACCATGATGTTCCTGCATATCTCAGCCAGCGTCTCTATGACGCCTCTCCCGAACCCAAGAAGATCTGGTTTGCTCACGGCGCAGACCATAACAATATTGAAATGACCCAGGCAGATGCCTATGCTGCAGTGATTGAGTCTTTTTACAGCGCCGAACGGTTTGCCAAAGAGTTACAGTCAGCCTAAATACGCAAAAGATACGCCTTGTTCTCTTTTCTCCAAAATTATGGGCAAGCTGGCGAGCAACGGCAAATCCCACATGTAGCAAAATAAGGATGCATTATAAGGATGCATTTGTCCTCTGGCGTAAGGCCGTGTGAAGCCCTCACGAAATACTCATTTTTTTATCCGACAATGATGGGGGCTCGAGAACGAGATTGACCATTCAGCTCATCAGATCATGACAGGGTCTTCGCTCAGCCTGTCTGTGCATCATCTATGCCTGGGCAGAAGGAAAGCCTAAGCACAAGGAAACCATATGGATAACGCCATAGGCTCTTACCAGAAAATAACGTTCCCGGCGTTTCGCAATCCAACCCTTGACACTCTAGAATTGGGGCGCAAAAAGCACCACATCCCGGTTTTACTCGATATGGATGTCACTGTAGCTCTCCAGTCCATTCGCGATTGGAAAGCACACACGGGTGAAAAACTCTCTTTTACCGCTTGGGCCATGAAATGTATCGCTCAGGCTGTAAGCGAACATACCCATATCCAAGCTATGCGAAAAGGAACCAAAAGCCTGATTCTCTTTAATGATGTAGATATTTCTGTCATTGTTGAAAGATCTGTCGGCGATCGCAAAAAGCCCTTAGAAACGTTGCCTATGCCCTACATTGTCAGAAAAGCCAACGAAAAGAGCGTTAGCGAGATTCACCATGAAATCCGAGCAGCCCAAGCATTAGCGTTTACACCAGGAGAAGTGCAGCTTGGCGCACACCAAAATGTCCGCCTGATCAGGGCCTTTGCATCACTGCCCAAGTTCTTAAGAAACCTACTGGTATGGCGAAGACTCACGAGAGATCCTTTCTTTGCCAAGCGCACGATGGGTACGCTCGTGGTTACCTCCGTGGTCAGCAGCGCTCACGGCAACGGCTACAGTTGGGCGATTCCGATGGGGATTCATCCTGTAGCCTTTGCTTTGGGTAATATTGCCAAAAACCAGGTGTTGTCGGTGAGGAGATCAAGATTCGAGAATACCTCAGCTTGAGTATTCTATTTGATCATGATGTCATTGATGGGGCACCTGTTGCCCGTTTTATTCGGCGGCTGCAAGAATTACTTGAAACCGGCTATGCTCTCAGCTACTCAATCTAAAAAAACTGGCCAAAAACTGGCTAAAGACTCGGTCGTGCTGAATGAAGAGGCTGAATTTAAGAGACTGAATTAAGAGATAAATCAAGCTGAGCTTGGGATGGATCAGAATTAGACTACAGATATTGCTGTGAAGCCTTTACAGAACAACAGGCCAAGTAAGTCGCGGTACCCGTTGGCGTTATGCATCCGG
>JAAUPS010000278.1 GCA_012033015.1 Phormidesmis sp. RL_2_1 | reverse complement strand
ATTAATCAAAGCGGCGAGCAACTGCTCGATATCATCAACAACATCCTTGAGTTTGCCAATCTAGAGTCGGGGCGATCGCTCCTCGACTTTAATGAACTTTCGCTCAATGAACTAGCCAACTCCGTCATCGCCCAATATCAATCCCTCTCTGAAAAACAAAAGATCACCCTCTCTCTAGATTCTAGAGTCGCTACAGATGCCGATACCTTTAGTGCAGATGCCAAACGCCTACGGCAAATCGTGTCAAATTTAGTTCACAATGCGCTGAAGTTTACACCGGTAGGCGGACAAGTAGAACTACGGCTATGGCGTGAGCCTCAAGTTGTTGTCTTTCAAATTGTAGATACCGGTATCGGCATTCCTGAATCACAGCAAGATGTTTTATTTGAAAAATTTAAGCAGCTAGAATCCCCTTTCCAGCGCCAATACTCAGGCACAGGCTTAGGACTAGCGATGACCAAGCGCTTAGTTGAGCTTCACGGTGGCTTGATTCAGGTTGATTCTCAAGTTGGCCGAGGATCTACGTTTACAGTACGGCTACCGGTACGTACAGCGCCCCAAGGGCTGCAGCCTTATCAAGTACCCTTCACCCTAGGAAGTCACGCCGAGCGAGTTGTCTTGTTAGAAACAGACGAAAACAACGCCGCGATTGTCTGTGAAATGCTGACAGCAGCAGGATATGAGGTGATCTGGCTCGTAGAAGCTGATCAGTTGGCAGCCCAGTTAGATCTGCTGCGGCCTGTTATGTTGATTGCCGACTTAGCCTTGCTGGATACTGATGTAAACACCATTAAGACTATCCAATTAGCAGTTACTGCCTTGAATACTAAAGTGCTCGCGCTGATCTCAAAGCCAACTTCTATGCCCTCAGCCATGGCCCACCACGATATTTTACGTAAGCCTATTGAGCCTAAACGGCTGCTCTCAAAAGTGCGTCAGCTCATGATGTCGGTATCTTAAGAGCGGGCGCAAAAATAACATTCCAGGCGAGGTTAGGGCACAAGGGCAAAGGGAAAAGGGGTTAGTTTATGAGATTGCAACGCCCTTAGCGCAGCTCTGATCCTCTAGTGCAGATCTACTAATAGTGCAGATCCTCTAGTGCAGCTCTACTAATGGTGCAGATCTAATCTAATAAGCTAATCTAATACGCTAACAACGCTATCTGCTCGGTATTTTTGCAGGCTTCAGCACATATCGATGCAACATTTGTGTCTTAGTTAACGATTTCGTTGACCGTTGACAGATCCTTTTATAAGTATTAGAGGGTTAATCAAGTTGTTTTGAATTAGGAATGCTTATTAAAAGGTGGCAGCGACCTACTTTAGTTAATATTTCAGGGTACATTACCTCACATGCCCCGCTTGTGCCGAGTCAGTGAGCATTCTTAGTAGCGTCAAAAAAAGGTGGCTTCATGCCAAAGCGCGAGCTAATAGGCTCAGATTTGCTCAGTGAAAATACTTAGTTCAGTTCCACACACATCCAACCACACTTTCTGTATGAAGCGATCCATTTTTTCATCGCTGCGTCACTCTCTGACAGCGTTTTCTCAGCAGCGAAAGTATTCCTATGGCACTCTGCTATTAGTCGGAAGTCTACTATTTGCTGGCCTAGGCGAAATAGCCCCTCAAACTTTCCGTCAAGCAGCTACTGCTTACCCTGAGGCTCAGCTTGCAAGAGGAAGTGAACCTTGGCAAATAGCGTCTTTCCCAGTGGAGGGATTTCAGGCTTATACGTCACCGTTTGGCTATCGGGGCTCAGGTTTTCACTATGGCTTGGATATTGCCGCACCCTCGGGCAGCTACATTCGTAACTGGTGGGAAGGTGAGGTGGTAGAGGTCTCAGACGATAGCGCCTGTGGTACGTCAGTTGTGGTTCAATCAGGCGATTGGACTCATATCTACTGCCATATGCAGGGCTATGTCACTACCGAGCAGGGTCGGCGGGTGTTTGTCGATGGTGGCGGTGGCCTGCAGATTGCAGAAGGCCAATCGGTGCGTACGGGCGATCGCATCGGTCGAGTAGGCATGACCGGTCGCACCACTGGCCCTCACCTGCACTGGGGTATGCGCTACCAAGGCGAATGGGTTGATCCAGGCTTGGTATTACAAGCGATGGCCGATGGCCAGCGTCGAGCAGCCCTTCCCCAGTAGAGAACCCCCAGTAGAGAACGTCGTGTAGAGAACGTCATTTAGAGAACGTCATTTAGAGAACGTCATTTTTGACCGGCGCTCTTGATTAAAAACAGATATAGCAAAAATAAAGATATAGCAAAAAACAGTGGTTCGGTAACGCAATCAAGCTTTCCGAACCACTGTTTTTTGGGGGATCTGGATGGATTGTCTGGCGCCGTCTCGATTGTTTTGGGCCAGCTAGCCTTTAGCCAGCTAGCTTTAACCAGCCCAGTTAACCAACCCAGCTTTAACCAACCCGCTTAAGCAACCTTAACCGGCTCCTGTTTGGGAATGTCTACATACTCACTGACGATATTGCGAAACTCTTCTCCGTCGATCGTTTCTCTTTCCACCAAAATGTCAACTAGCCGATCAACCAGGGCGCGGTTGTTTTTAATAATCTCGATGGCTTTATCTAGACCTTCTTGGACGATAGCTTGAACCTTCTCGTCAATTTTAGTGGCCAGTTCGTCAGAATACTCTTGGCCGCCGCCCATGAGGTTTGAGCGGCCTAAAAATGGCTGTGAGTTAGCGCTTTCCATCGCAAAAGAGCCTAGCTCAGACATGCCAAACTGGGTCACCATTTTACGGGCCATATTCGTGACTTGCTGAATATCGTTGCTAGCGCCGCCCGTCACCTCATCATGGCCGAAAATCACTTCTTCAGCAGCGCGTCCGCCCATGGTAGAAGTCACTTTGTCAATAATTTGACCGTAGGAAACCAGGCCATCATCCACCTGTTCTTCCCTCGGTAAATAGCTCACAAAGCCACCAATGCCACCTGAGCGAGGCAAAATGGTGACTTTGTCGATTGGGTTGGAATGCTTACCCATAACAGAAGTGAGCGCATGGCCGACTTCGTGATAGGCCACGAGCCGTTTTTTCTTGGTGTCTAGTAAGGGCGTGAGGGTCAAACCAATGGTGAGGCGGTCAATCGCATCGCTGACTTCTTCCATCGTCACAGCATCTTTACGGCGACGAGCGGTTAAAATGGCCGCTTCATTGAGTAGGTTAGCGAGCTGAGCACCTGAAAAACCAGGTGTGCGGCGGCGATCGCCTCAAGCTTGACCTCTTCAGCAATTTTCTTGTCGCGCGCATGTACCTGCAAAATGCCCAAGCGACCGTTGTATCCTGGCAAATCCACAGTGACTTGACGATCAAAGCGGCCAGGGCGCAGCAGCGCCGAATCTAAAACATCGGGGCGGTTGGTCGCAGCAATGATAATGATGCCGTTGTTGCCCTCAAAACCATCCATTTCGGTCAAAAGCTGGTTGAGAGTCTGCTCACGTTCGTCATTTCCACCTCCTATGCCGGTACCTCGTTGACGCCCTACTGCGTCAATCTCATCGATAAAGACGATACAAGGCGCGCTCTCTTTTGCCTTTTTGAATAGATCACGGACACGAGAGGCACCCACACCGACGAACATTTCAACAAATTCCGAACCGGAGATGCTGAAAAAAGGCGTGCCTGCTTCCCCTGCGATCGCCTTCGCCAAAAGCGTCTTCCCCGTACCAGGAGGCCCTACCAGCAAAACGCCCTTGGGAATGCGCGCGCCAATGGCCGTGAAGCGCTCAGGATTTTTGAGAAAAGTTACCACCTCTTGCAGCTCTTCTTTGGCCTCATTGATCCCTGCAACATCATCAAACATCACGCCCGTTTTCGCTTCCATTTGAAAACGCGCCTTAGATTTTCCAAAGCTCATTGCTCCACCGCCAGAACTAGCCGACTTTCTCAGCAGCATCAGCATGGCAAAAACCACTAGCAGGCCGATAAAAGCAGTGGTAAAAAAGCTGGTAAGGGCACCGTTGTCTGTCGCTCGGGCCGCTTCCCAAGACACATCATTCGCCTTCAGACGATCTTGTAACTCTAGATTTTTGTCATTGGCAAATATCTTCACCTCATGGGGTTTAGCATCTTCTGCATCAGATTTGAGCGTTACTCTAGCAACGCCGTTAATTTGATCTAGAGAAACTTCTTTGACTTCGCCATTGTCAATTTTTTTGAGCAATGCACCATAGGTAATGATGTTGGGATCATCTTCAGCCCCGTTGCTGGTTTCATTGGCAGCAGTCCCGTCTGGCGGAGATGTCTTTTCCGCTTCTACTTCCGTGGTGGCGGAGGGCTCTGTTGTCTGTGCCATTGCCGGTGACTGTGCAACGAGCCAACCCTGACTGAGCATTAAGGTAATCGCCAACGTTCCCGCAGAAATAGCCCCAAACTTAGATCGTGGAGACATCCGCTGGCCAAAAGACGTTTTACTGAAAAACGTTCTACTTAAAGATGTTCTACTTAAAGACTTCTTACTTAAAGACTTCTTACTTAAAGACGTTCTGCCAAAAGACGTTCTGCCAACAGACTGGCTGTACTGGGACTGGGAGCGCGTCAAGTCTTGAGACGAAACATCAGTATTCTCTTGAGTTGTCTGGCAATCAGCCGATCGAGGGTGTTTGGGGATGGGTTTGATCATCGCTTCTACTAAATGTGCCAAGGGCCACGTTGTACGCATTATCTCCGCCTAGTCTAACCCCCTCGCTCCAGAACTGACCGACAAAAGCAATATCTCCCTTAAAGCCAAATGAAAATTGGGAATATTTACGTAGGCTTTATAGCTCAATGGCTACTAGGTTAAGCGTTAATTTTGGCAGCAGGGATAGGGCACAGAGCGGGTATGGTATAGCTTGGGATTACTCTTGTTTTTCCATCTATTGAATCTATCTATTGAATATGCTGAAGTCTTCTGGAGAGCGCTGATCCATGGCTTTTGTGCCTTTTAGCATCGTCATTACCACCTACAATCGGCTTGATTTGCTGAAGCGAGCCATTCAATCAGCCTTGAACCAAACCGTGCCTTGTCAGGTCGTTGTCGTAGACAACGCTTCAACCGATGGCACCCAAGCCTATGTAAGAACGCTCGGTGAGCAAGTGCTCTACGTGCGCAATGCGGTTAATAGCAACCACGCTGGTGCTGTCAATGCGGGTGTAGAAGCGGCCAATGGCGAGTGGATTAAGCTAGTTGATGACGATGATTATTTGGCCACTGACTGTGTTGAGGTGATGGCCAAAGCAATTGCTCTTCGCCCTGAAGCGGTGATTTGCTCGTGCCAAGCTGCCCAAGTCGATACCGCTGGCAATGAGCTGAGCGTGACACCTGTTACTGGCCCTGGCCACATTTTCTATATCCCCCAAGCCGATATTCACTATGGCATGTTGCTAGAGGTCGTTCCCTTTGGCACACCCATTCAAGTCGCTATTCGCCGCGATGCCTTTCTTAAATCCGGTGGCTGGGATTTAACCATGACCAGTTGCGACGACATTGACTCTTGGATTCGTGTCGCTGAACATGGCGACGCCCTCTTTATTAATCAGTGTTTGGCCTATCGCACCGTTTGGCCTGGTGGCTACGATCAAAAAATTGCCCTGCAGAGTCGTTTAGCCACTAACATGCTGATGAAGCAGCGAATATATGAGCGCATCGATGCCAAATATCAAAACAATCTGCCAAAGCTTTCTACAATTCATCAATATTTGCATTTGCACTGGGCCATGGTGGCACTAAAGCAAAAGCAAATTGGTACAACGGCGGTGTTGGGCTTTCCTGCAGCCCTTTCTCCTGCGGCGTGGAAATTGTTGCAGCAGGCCATTGCCTTTAGAAAACAAAAGATGGAAGTCCCGATTGAGAAAACCATGTTGGCATAGCCTATGGACAGAGATGGACAGTACGCTATACTGGCAGATCTGCAATCATGTTTAGTTATTTGGAGAAAAAATGTCTCGATATAGAGGTCCTCGCCTAAGAGTGGTACGCCGCTTAGGCGACCTGCCGGGTTTAACCCGCAAATCGGCTCGGAAAGCGTATCCCCCTGGACAGCATGGTCAGGCTCGTAAAAAGAAGTCTGAGTATGGCATACGTCTAGAAGAGAAGCAAAAGCTTCGGTTCAACTATGGTGTTACCGAGCGCCAACTCCTCCGCTACGTGAAAAAAGCACGTAGAGCGGGAGGTTCTACAGGTCAAGTCATTTTGCAGCAGTTAGAAATGCGGTTGGATAATACCGTGTTTCGTTTGGGGATGGGGCCAACTATTCCTTCTGCTCGACAGGTTGTCAATCACGGTCACATTACGGTCAATGGCCGGGTTGTGAGTATTCCTAGCTATCAGTGCCGTCCTGGTGATGTGATTGGGGTACGGGGTAAAGAAGCTTCTAAGAAGCTCGTGGAGGCTAATTTGGAGTTTCCAGGCTTGGCCAATATTCCAGCTCACTTGTCTTTTGATAAGAGTAAGTTAGAAGCTAAGGTCAATGGCGTGATTGAACGCGAATGGGTTGCCCTGAACATCAACGAACTGTTGGTGGTGGAGTATTACTCACGACAAGCCTAAAATTGTTAGGTATTGATTGGTATAGCAAAGTAAGGATGCATTCTGACTTTGTCTTGGTGAGCATTCCTTAGCGCCGTACGACGACGCAGGGTCTCACCGCTGTCTTGGTGAGCATTCCTTAGCGCCGTACGACGACGC
>JAAUPS010000277.1 GCA_012033015.1 Phormidesmis sp. RL_2_1 | reverse complement strand
AGCGATGACTTACGACGCCATTGGCTACCGGCAAGATGTGAGCAGGTGTATCAGCGCGATCGCTATACCTTATTTATCGCCTTGCGCACATTGAATTCACGAGGCTGGCTAGCAATTTCTTGGCATCCTCAAGCGGCTCGAATTCATATCGCTGAGCCGCCACCCAAGCGTCCGGATACCTTTACATTCTCCCAGCAATTAAAACATCAGCTAGGAGGATTAGCCCTCACTGAAATTAACCTTTTGTCCCCTTGGGAAAGGGCTCTCGATTTACAGTTTGCGCACCGGCCCCATGAACCTGCTTTATGGCATCTTTATGTCGAGATCATGGGTAAGTACAGCAATGTAATTTTAACGACTGCCGCCGATCAAATTGTGACGGCTGCTCATCAGGTGAGTGAACAGCAATCGAGTCTGCGTCCGATTCAAACTGGTAAGCCCTATGTGCATCCCCCGGCGATTCGAGGGCCGTTACCGACATTAGCTGAGGGGTTTGAAGATTGGCGCGATCGCATCGCACTCATTCCAGGAAACCTCAAAAAAATGATGGTCAAATCCTACAGCGGCGTCAGTTCGGCGATCGCCAGTCAGCTCATCGCATCGGCCAATCTGGCGGCTGATGCGCTCACCACTGATCTCTCTGAGGCCAACTGGCAAACCCTTTTCCAACACTGGCAAAATTGGCTGCACTGCTTAGCATCCAATACATTTATTCCCGGTTGGCTCGATTCCCATCGCAGTGGGTACACCGTATTAGGACTGAGCATGGCGAAACCTGCTGACAATGTACAAACCCTCTTAGACGAATACTATCGCCACCAGTTCAATCAAGAAGAGTTTCGCCGTTTGCACCACCGAATAACTCAGCGACTGAAAACACTCCTGGCCAAGCTGCATCAAAAAGCCAATACATTTACCCAGCGGTTGCAGCAGTCTGATCAGGCCGAGGCATATCGCCTCACGGCTGACTTATTAATGGCTAACTTGCAGCATTGGCAGGCAGGCATGTCCCAAATCGAACTGTCTGACTTTGAGAGTGCTCAGCCTGTGGTACTGCTGCTCAATCCTGAAAAGAACGCTGTTCAAAACGCCCAGGCGCTGTACAAAAAGCACCAGAAGCTAAAGCGAGCCAAGGTTGCTGTCATGCCGCTGCTAGCTGATGTCCAGACCGAAATTAATTACTTAGAACAGGTGGAAGAAAGCTTGCGGCAAGTCAGTGTCTACAAAGAGGAGGCAGATTTGCGATCGCTCGAAGAAACCCTCCGTGAACTCATTGCCCAAGGCTACCTGCGCGATACCACAGGCTACCAAGCTGGCGATTCCCCATTGAATACCCACACTAGCAAAACAACCGGCAAAAAGCAGGTCAAAAAACAGGCAAAAAACCAGCAACGATACCTTCAACTTTCGCTCATACCAAATGCCCCAAGGGGCAGAGGTACTCATTGGCCGCAACAACAGCCAAAACGAGCAGCTTACCTTCAAGCAAGCCAGCGATTATGACCTGTGGTTGCACGCCCAAGAAATTCCCGGCAGTCATGTCCTTTTGCGCCTCAGTGCTGGGGAAGTCCCTACCGATGACACACTACAGTTAGCAGCTAGCCTAGCAGCCTACTACAGCCGTGCTCGCCAAAGTGAGCAAGTTCCCGTGGTATATACAGAACCCAAAAATGTGTACAAACCCAAAGGTGCCCTGCCCGGCATGGTCGTTTACAAGCATGAGCGAGTGCTATGGGGAAAGCCCCAGCAAGCTCAATCATTAATTGAGACCCAAGAGAGTTAAAGCACCTCAATCAGACGTATGGCAACCATCCTAGGCCACTCGACAGACACTCGATCAACACAATATAGCTTTGGTCGCTTGGCTGAAGTACAGCACATTGGCTGAAGCCTCTCCGTGCCAACAGGCCAAGCGACGCGCTTGTCCCCGTTGGCGTAGCCTCGCCGTCGGCGTTATGCATCCGGCACACGCTATAGGTTTCACCCTTGTCAGTTAAGAGACTTCTGCAAGTGCTGGCAGGTATAGCAGCCTTGTCAGCGTTTCTCCTTGCACAACGCCATCTTCAGTCAGGCCAAAATACCGCTGAAAACTCAGAACCGCCTGCCACGTGTGCCAGTCAAAAATTCCGCTGACGCTCACCTCGTAGCCTATGCGGCTCATTAAATGCTGAACTTCTTGGACATCTGACCCCATGAGATAGGGAGTGCTCAGGTGCAGCGCCCTAGCATAGATAATTCGTTGGGTCTTAACCCCAGCAATGCCATCAACAGTAAGCCCGACAGATGCCTGAAACTTTTCTACCGCCCACTGAGTCATCGGGCCAAAATGACCGTCTATTGCGATTTCATAGCCCCGGTTTACCAACTCTGCTTGCAAGTTGCGGACATCATTACCATACAAATGTGGACGGGCCAACTCCAGCAGCCGAGAGCAGTTAATGGTGATATAGCGGTCTTTAGAAACTTCGAGGCAAAAAAGTTCGGCTTCTTTTTGGCGACGCCGAACGATATTAGCCGGTGGATTAGGGCCATGGTAGCGCTGCAAAATAGTCGGAATTTGATCCCATCGGCACTTTTGCAGTGCCCGATATAAAGGCATGTAGGGAGACAAAACAAAGCGATCATCCCCTAAGCTATGGGCAAAGCTCAAGATCGCGCCCTGACGGTGTTCATTGAGATGGCGCCAGTTAGGAAGGCTCGCTAAAACGGGCAGCCAGTCCTGCTTGAGATGCCTATGCAGCAGTTCATTGGCCTGAACTTGAGTGATCCGATCTGAAGCGGTAAAAGGTGTGCCGTCTTGACGGCGAGTTGCGCCCCAACCTGCACAGTATTGATGATTTGGCAGGGCATAAGCCTGTAAGCGACATTCTGTAAACTGCTTGATCAGCTCAACGCCAGCAATGGGTAATGCCTCAAACTCTTGCCCAGAATTTGCTAACTGCTGTAAATCAAAAATCATCGCTCTGCGTTGGGATAAAGACTGAGTGCTGACGTGAATGACCTAGTGAGCCAAATGACCTAGTGAGCCAAATGAGTCATCGCAATTTTTGAGCTTGCTGCCTCATCAACTCAAAAATTACCTCGTCTCAATACTCAATGTACAAACGCCAAACTGTGTTCGACTACCGTTATTTCATGGGGATGGCGTTGCTGTTGTCACGCCATCGCTATAGTTAAATGACGCAACTGTTTTGAAAATCACCATGCTGCCGCTCAGTATCGCCCCCATGATGGATCGTACCGATCGCCATTACCGCTACTTTATGCGGCAAATCACGCGGCGTACGTTGCTATATACCGAAATGGTGACCAGCATGGCTATCTGCCATGGTGACCTGGAAAAACTCTTGGGCTTTACACCAGATGAAAATCCACTGGTGCTTCAAGTCGGCGGTGATGATCCCAAGCTACTAGCTCACTGCGCGCGGGTAGCGACAGCATTTGGCTACAGTGAAATCAACTTGAATATTGGCTGCCCGAGCGATCGCGTCCAAAGCGGTAACTTCGGTGCCTGCCTGATGGCCCAACCTGAACTCGTCGCCGACTGTGTCTCAGCGATGATGGCAGCCACTCACCTGCCCGTCAGCGTCAAACATCGCATTGGCATTGATCATCTCGATCGTTACGAAGATATGGCCAATTTTGTCAAGATCGTCTCATCCACAGGCTGCCGAAGATTTAGCGTCCACGCCCGTAAAGCTTGGCTGCAAGGTTTGAGCCCTAAAGACAATCGCACCGTACCGCCTTTACGGTATGACGACGTCCATCGGCTAAAACGTGAATTTCCCCATCTAGCAATCGAGATTAACGGCGGATTTAAGAGCCTTGATCAAGTAACAGCGCAGCTTGCTTCAGTCGATGCCGTCATGGTAGGCCGTGCTGCCTACGACCATCCCTACATGTTCGCTGAAGCCGATCACATCATATTCAAAGCAGCCACCCCCCCGCCAACCCGAACACAAGTGGTGGAAGCCATGCTGCCCTATATCGACCATTGGACAGGAAAAGGGGTAAAGCTACACAGCATTACTCGCCATATGATGCATCTATTTCATGCACAGCCCGGTAGCCGCATATGGAAGCGATACATCACCGAACGGGCCTGCAAGCCAAACGCGGGCTCACAAGTCGTGTCAGAGGCACTAGCCAAGGTCAATGAAGCGACTGAGATGATAGGCGATCCGTCCCTGTCATAGGAACATAGCCATAGAACACAGCCATAGAACACAGCCATAGAACACAGCCATTGCCCTTATGCGGCTCTACCTTTAGCGAGAGCAATAGACTTAGAGCAATAAACAAACTGAGAGCAATAAACTTCAAGAATGGTATTTAAGGATGCGCTTAGGCTGATGTCTGAGAATGGCGCTGACGAAGCTGCCAAAACAAACTAGAAACAAAATTGGTTGTGATATGAGCAACCACCGGCACAAGTAAATTTCCGGTTATCAAGACGCTACTGCCTAGAATGAGCCCAATCAGGCTGGCCCAAGCAGCGTAAGGCCACTGCTGCCTACTCGACATATGCAACACACCAAAACATAGACTCGAAACCACAAGCCCTGTTAGGTTTAGCCCAACGGCTGGCAGCACAACTCCACGAAACAGCAACTCCTCGCTCATTCCTGGCAAGAGCCCCACCCAAATAGAATCAAATGGTACCAATGGTGCCAAGACAAACGCCAAATAAAAATTGGCGCTCTGTCGATACGCAGGCCATAGCCGATAATTCAGCCCGCTGATAGCAGAAATACCAAGACCGGTCACCATCCCGATACCAGCATCTCGCCAAATCAATGCAATGGGAAGGTGAAAAGGATCAAAAAATAGCCATACTCGAGCAATCACCAGCAAGAGCAGCGCTGTCGCTGCCATGGCAACCAGTAGCTGGGCTCTACTCAAAGGTTCTATCTCTGGGCGTTTTGGCTCTGGATGCGGCAAACGCTTTGTCAATTTCGACCCTCGCTGACTTGCAACATAATTCTTTCCAACATGATTCACTGGCCCCATTCTATGAGAAATCTCAATCTGCCGTAGAGTCTGGCGTAGAAAAAGTCTTCTATCGAGGCAATCTACACCGGCGGGAAAATACGGCTTGACTTCACAGTAACTTTATAAAAATATATACAAGTCTAGTCTAAGCAAAGGCCAGCGAATAAGAGGATGTTGTGATCGATACTGATTTTCGCCTAATGCCTATGGGGTGGGCACTAGCAATATGTTGCCTAAGTCATCTCAGCCTAAGTCATCTCATAGAGTGTGCTAAACGATTATTTTTTAGCCCCGGCTTAGCTGACTCAATAAAACAATAAATATCTGTATAATTGTTGGCTTAAACGTTCTGCTCGCTTTCGATTTGAGATATGAGTTCATATTTTCCTAATGTTTTTGACCAGTTATGCTCTTTGTTAGACTCTTTCAAAAACTGCCCGTAATGGATTGGAAACTGACCGTATAAAATGCTAACTGGTCAGGAATTGGCCCGTCTTCACTGGCCAATTCACTGGCCAATTCATCGAACAAAATTGATTGTTAAAAGTCAGGAGAAAGCCTCTCATATCAACTTCTTAAGGTGTTATCTCAAAAGAGATTCAGGGAATTCAATAGTTACTCAAGCAGATTGGATATCGCCCGACAATGGATTGCGAACCGAAATGTTTGTAATCAGTTGTCAAGCGAATGTTTTTAGGTAGCTAGAGTTTAGGGCCTACCGAATTCTTCAATATTTACATAGCCTGCGGAACTCAACTTTAAGATATGGAAAGTTCAACACATCGATCGCTACCTGATAGTGACGTCGGCATTTACGAATGTGAGGTACGTCTCAAATTTCGCATCATTGAAGAGTCTTTGATAATGACAAATCAAGAAGAATTGGTGGAGACATTAGTCGATGCCTTTGCCTATGGAAGTGATGAGTATTTGGAGGCGTTAGATAGCCACGTTGCTATCCATCCGCTTCAAGATGTTGCTCAAGCCTCTCCTGCTATGCGTAGGCAGCTCATTCGCCTGCGTAACTCTAATCGTCTGGCCTGATTGTCTCTGGCGTATAGCAAAGTAAGGATGCATTGTGACTTTGTTCTTGGTGAGCATTCCTTGTCTTGGTGAGCATTCCTTGTCTTGGTGAGCATTCCTTGTCTTGGTGAGCATTCCTTAGCGCCGCCAAGCGACGCAGGGTCTCACCGCTGCCAGTCGAGTGAGCTGCTGCGAGCCCAGGCTTCCAGCGATTACTATTGTCTTAACTAATTTGTCTTAAGAAGCTATGGCAGACTGTTTCCCTCCGGACTTTCGATCATCACAGGTATCGATTTGAGCAAGTGCGATGGGGCCTGCTACAGGGCTATCCTGCTACAGGGCTATATAGGCCCTATATAGCATAGGCCCTATACATTTTTTTGGGTTTGTCTGAGTTTGAACAGACGGCCCTGAAAAGTCTATAGCCTCAGATTGACACTGAGATTGACACAAAGTGCAGATAGCAGGTAGTCTTTATAAGGCGCGAAACGCACAGGCCCCCATCGTCTAGAGGCCTAGGACACCTCCCTTTCACGGAGGCGACAGGGATTCGAATTCCCTTGGGGGTATTTTCAAACAAAAAAGTATCAGTTACCTAAGGTAACTGAGACTTTTTGTTTGAGTATTTTTTGCCTAAAAATTATCTGTTAATATCAAAGAGGAAATCTTAGAACGCG
>JAAUPS010000065.1 GCA_012033015.1 Phormidesmis sp. RL_2_1 | reverse complement strand
AAAAGGAAATTTTCTCTCGCTTTGGCTTAGCAGTCGGCACAGCAATTATGATGATCTACGCTGTGCTCGTACTGCTCTACAACGATTTTCTCTACCCTTTGGCAGTCATGGTGGCGCTGCCTTTATGCATTGGCGGGGCACTGATGGGACTGCTAATTGCCCAAAAGCCTTTGGGTTTATTTGCCTTAATTGGCATGGTGTTACTGATTGGCCTGGTCACCAAAAATTCTATTTTACTGGTGGACTATGCCCTGATTGCGATGCAAGAGGGCCGATCACGCCGTCAGGCTGTTATTGAAGCAGGGATTACCCGGCTACGACCTATTCTGATGACTTCGATTTCTACTGTCGCTGGCATGATACCCATTGCTTTAGCCATCGGGGCCGGGGGAGAAACCCGTAGCCCAATGGCGATCGCAGTTATTGGAGGATTTTCTACCTCCACGTTACTCACCTTAATCGTTGTACCTGTATTTTTTACTTACATCAACGGTGCTCGCAGTCGCACAGCACGGGTACTGAGCCGCGCTACAGGCATTCGTCGCCATCAGTCCGCCACACCTAAGCAAGTTCCAACCGCTTAAAAAAACATCGAGCATTCATCAAATACTTGCGCCCTTTGCCTCACGGGTTTGCCATTGACTGGCCACCACTTGGTTGCGCCCTGATTGCTTAGCCTCATAGAGTGACTCATCCGCGTATTGCACCAGTTGTAGACGCGGCAACGAAAACCCAGGAGAAACACTAGCAGACCCACAGCTCAGTGTCACCCACTCACTCACTTGAGACCCCTCATGGACAATAGCCGCCTGACGTATGTGCTGCTGAATTCTGGCAGCAATTTCTGCGGCTGTTTCTGCCGTTGTACTAGGCAGCACCACCACAAATTCTTCTCCACCATAGCGCGCGACCAAATCAGATTCTCGAATCGACAAACTAATGGCTTGGGCCACTTGTTGCAAACAGCGATCGCCCGCCGGATGCCCATACAAATCGTTAAACGCCTTAAAATAATCGACATCGCACAAAATTAGCGAAAGGTAAGGATGCTGCTTTAGAGCAGTTTCTAAATACTGGTCAAAATAGCGCCGATTAGCGACCTGAGTCAGCTCATCAAAAGCGGCCAAATTTTGTAGCTGCTGATTGCGATAGCCAATGCCCAACGCCATCGCCACCAGTATGGAGACCATCGGCAAAGCCATCGGCAGCCACCAACCCCATAACAGCAGCCCAAAGCCAGTGGTGACCAATCCACCCCCTATCAGCAGCAAGCGACCTACAGACTGCCAGGGTGATACCCCCGAGTGCAAAAGACTTGCTATAAAACACTGAGCGGCTAGCAACCACACTTGTCGCAACCCAAAGCATCGTCCACAGCCATTCCACAGCATCAGGAACTGTCCGTAGCAGCGGTCGGCCTTCTAGGGCTAACCACAAGAGCTGACTCACCAAATGAGCGTGAATATAAACCCCTGCAACCTGCTCATCGCCGTGTAGTGGGGTATGAAACAAATCGTTCAGACTAATGGCCGTAGAACCCACTAAAACGACGCGATCGCGCACCATCTCGTCCGTTAGCCCACCATCTAGCACCGTCGTCATCGAAACCGACTCAAACTGACGATAGTCACCTCGGTAATTCATAATGACTTGAAAACCGCCAGCGTCTTGATCGACATATCCGCCTGCATTCTTATCAAATCGGGTTACCCGGCCTTTCCCCAACTGCAAAGAAAGCCCACCACTGTCTAAGGCTTCTGGCACAATATCAAAATTGCTCAGATACCTTAAAGCTAGGGCTGAAGCCAATCCCTGCCTGACCTCCCCGCTCGGGGTAATAACAGAAAGCAGCCCCCGCCTAATTTTTCTATCCGAATCTACAATCACATCAGAAGACGCCGTTTGCCCTTTCTGCGTCAGCGTATTGTGTGCGCCTACCGATTCTCCTACCACCCGCTCAACACCAATCACATTAGGCGTCGTTTCAAATACTTCAACGAGCTGCTCGACCCCTGGCTCAATCGGCAAATTGCGATAAAGATCGAGTCCAATAACGGCGGGTTGATGTTCATTCAACTGCTCAACCAATTCAGCTAGCGTCGCATCAGAAATTGGCCACTGCCCTGCTGCAGAAATATCCTCTTCTCCAATCGTCACCACCAAAATGCGATCATCTACAACAACTTCAGGAACAGCTCGTAATCGAAAGAATTGGTCTAGCATGGCTAGTTCCAGCCCTTCAAAAAACCCTCCGATTGTTGCTAATACAAGACTACCGGCTACCCCTATGCCAACAACTGCTATCCGATGTCCCTTTTTTATACGATATCTAAGTGAAAACATCTTAAGTGGCAAATTCTCAGGAGATATCTACAGAATGCCCAACACCTGATGCGGAAAACGTCATACTCATTAAGCACCGTCTTATAGAGCGCCACAGAGAAAGCGCTATAGCTCAATCAAGTCCTCTCGCTCATTAGAAAAATTGACAAAATACAAAAATCTCCTGACGCATACCCACCCCATAGCTGAGTACATCAGGAGATTTAACCTTAAACAATCCCCTAGAAGAGATCTGCACCTTCTTGTCTAAGAACCGAAGTAACACCGTCTTGAGTTGACATTTCTATTACTTTTCCACTACTCGTGAAAATAACTCATACAGTTACTTTAGGTACAATTACTTTAAGCACAGTTACTTTAAGTACTTTAAGCCAACTCAATGAACAATTAAAGGCGTTTCTGCAACGTCCTCTAGGCCAACTGTACTTAAAATGCCTGACCAAGTGTCGATGAGCTGAGCACTGTTAGGCTCCTTTGTACGCATCAAAGCCAACGTTGATAGCCAATCGTACCATAGCCCTGCTTGACCGTACATCTCAGCTTGTTCAGCTAAAGAAGCACCCTCGCGCTCGCTAACTACAGCGGCTACTCGCTTGATGCCACCTTCCAAAACAGGACTATCAGGCCGCAGTTGGCCGTTACACATCAGCACTAAAGACCAACTATAGTCTTCGCCAGCAACTAAGTTTGGTAGCGTTTCAGGTAGCTTAATCTCTACAACAGCGCCATTTTCGGCGAACTGCTCTTGAGGCAAACTCACAGATGTTTCGTAGTATTCACTCTCATCAGCAGTTTTCATGCTCAGCATAGCTTGGCTGACCGTAGAGCCTTTTGCGAAATATACGTACAGCGAGAGCTGTTCACTCGCTGTCAGTCCTGAACCAGTGGCTGGCAGTAGGGGTAAGCCACCACACTGTTCGGGCACCCGAGTCGCTCCACTACGAGTTCGTCTCGGTGCACCATCACTAGCAGGTGGAACAAATCCAACCTGAGCGGAGTAGCTATCGATGCCATTTAATCGACTCGACGCTTGAGCTTGAACAGGATTAACCGCTGCCAATTCAGGAAGCACTATCCCCAACACAATAAAAATAGAAAACATGCTTTTTTTTGTCATGCCGCTTAAAACCTTCCATTACTTAAGAGAGCCAATTACCAATTAATACAAACGGAGCCCAGTAAAAAGGATGGGAGAATTCCGGATTTTTTAAAATCTTTATTTGAGCAAATCGTAAAGCTTCGGCCTTAGATAGCTCAGTATTAGATAACTCCTTGTAAAACTCAGCCATCAGCACTGCGGTTGATTCGTCATTGACAGCCCAAAGTGTTGCTAATGTGCTGCGCGCACCCGATCTGATAGCCATGCCCGCGAGCCCTAATGTTGCTCTGTCGTCGCCTTCAGCGGTTTGACAGGCGCTTAGCACCATCAGCTCAATCGGCTCAGATTGTTGCCGTCGCGCGCGCAATAATCCGTCTAAATCTGCCAGTGTCAGCTTTTGATCCCATGCCAAAAGAAAAGTCTCATCTAAATTAGAGCTAAACTGACCGTGAGTTGCCAAATGCAGTACAGGGAAAGGGATTCGGCTGATCTCAGTGGCCAATGTTTGCTTTGTGAAGTCCTCATTAAAAAGCACTTCCGCATTTATACTGGCAGAGACCTGCTCTATCTCTTCTTGGACACCAGGGAGGGCCGAAAAACCAGCGCGCGCTTCTGTTAACCCTAACATCAGAGCTTGCAGAGGCTTCGGATTTTGGAAGTGAGGGCCTAATAGCTTTAGTCCGGGCGTCAGGGCTACGCTATATTTCTCCAGCAAGTATTGTTGGCCATCATGCAGCGCTGCCATCGGAACCCTGCGAAATTGACCATCTAGCACAAAGACGAGCGTATTAATACTGTTTTCACTGAGGGCCGCTTCGGCCGGAGTAATCAGCCAGTCATAGACTTGTTTAGACAGTCTTAACCGTTTGCTTTGTGATAACACTGGGTTGAAGTACTGAAAAAGTTCGCTCAGTGTTTGGTTAGTGACTTGTTCTGTTTGCCAAGTACGATAGTGCCGTAAGGGTAAACCTGGCAAAGATAAAATGACTTCTACTCGATCGGATAAAACAATTGGATACAGAATAGCTGCCGTGCTATCGAGCTTATCAATATATTCAGAAGCAGAATCTATGCAGGCAGATTTAAAGTAGTTTTCTAATTCGGCAAGCTGTAGCGCTTCTACGACTTCACGGGCTTGGCTAAGTGATTTCTCGCTGGCCTCATCTGCTAACAACAGCAGGCTGACCAGCTCACGGTAAACCGGCTCAACTGTCTCTTTGAATGAAAATTGTATGTCGGCATTGGTCGCGAGCAAGTCACGGCGAACCGTGCCTAGCGTTTCGACAGCTTCTGTATAGCTGGCGATCGCTTCTTCTGCTTTTCCTTGTTGATAGTAGGCTTTGCCTAACTGGTGCTGCCAACGATAGGCGATATCTTGGGCATTGCTAGCTTGTGCCAGATCAAGGGCTCGTTTTGCCAAATTCTGGGACGCTAGCCATTGTTGAGTGTAACCATATAATTTGCTCAGCGCGCCTAGTGCAATCGACTCAGCCCGTTTATCTTGCAATGTCTGCGCTTGCTCAGTGCCCTCTCTTAGCAGGGCTGCCATTTCATCTATAGGGAGCCAGGAGGTTTGCCTATGATCCTCACTGGCATCAGACAGCAGGCTTTCTACCAGATTAACTTTGCTGTAAATAGATTCGCGGCTAGCGGGCATAGCCTTTACTGTCGATAGCAGCTCAGGCAATAAAACACGCGCTGGCTGCCATTTTTGAGTCTCGAGCAAAAGGCTAAATCGATTGAGTTTTGCCTTGGTGCTGAACACGGAGCCAGGCAGCAGTGTCTCCACCTGCTGATATCTTTGTTGTGCAGCGCTATAATCTTGCATTAGGCGTAACGTATTGGCCAGCGATAGCAAGGTGTCTGCGACCTCTGCTTTGCTGCCCATCTGCTGATATAGCACTAAGCTTTCACTGAGATATTGGCGGGATTGTTCTAGGCTACCGACTGTTTGAAATACGTTACCTAGGCTTTTGAGTGCGATCGCTTTGATGGCGGAATCAGACTGACTGTCCAGCTCGGTCGTAATTTCTGTCAGTTGCAAGCGGGCCCGTCGGTACAATCCCATGGTTTGCAGTGCCTGAGACTGGTTAATCTGAGCGCCGACTCGCCCCAACCAATCGTCAGATTCAGCATAGGCGCTTTCTGCTTGTTGCCAAATTTCCCAAGCTGTTTCAGGCTGCCCCCGCTTCAAATATAAGCGGCCCTGAGCGTTTAAAACTTGTGCCTGCACGCGAGTACGTCCCTCAGCCGCAGGGTTTTCAGCCAGAAGAGATAGGCTATGGGCGATCGCAGAATCGGCCAGCGTCCAATCTCCCAAATCTTGTGCGGCAATCGACACATAGCTGAAAATCAAAGCCTGATGCAAAGGCTGATCGCTTAATTCCGCAGCCGCCTGTTGCCAGCTTTGTAGTGCTGTAGCAATCTGGCCTGATTCATATTGACGCTGACCTTCTGACGGTAAAGGCGAATGGATGTTCGTAGCTAGGTATTGAGGCAGGGTCAGTGACAACGAATTTGTTTGATTTGTCGTAGCGCGATAGGTATCTGTCCCCACAACAGCATCAACAGATATTGCTGGCCTTAGCGTTAGCCCCAATACCGTCAATAGCATAATGCCGAAAAAAAGCAGCTTATTCAGCAGCTTATTCGATAAACCCAATGGTATCAGTGCCCGCTGCCGCCATCGAATCCACTGTTGACGTCTATCACGATTTATAAGCATTTACCCTCGCTGCCTGAGTACAGCAAATAGCACCATCAAAGTCGCCTCTTCCACTCTCTACAAAGGGAGGCTTGCCCAAAGTTATTAATGCCCGAATACAGGCTCTAATCCACTGATGACCTCATATTCCCCTCAGGAGTTGGGCATATTATTTGTAGTTTCAATGGTTTTTGCCAAAAACTATCTAGGATTCAGGCATTCATGAAAAGTCAGTCAACATCACAAACACGATTGTCGCCACTGGATGCTACTTGGCAACTGGGTACTTGGCTTTTCGTCAGCTACGGATGCCTCAACGGCACAGCACTTGCCCAAATCATCCCGGATAACTCTACGCCTACCGTTCTTAACAGTGGAGTAGCTGGCTGTCCGGGCACCTGCATTACCGGAGGGCATAGAGATAATAATGGCGTTGGCCCTAACGTTTTCCATAGCTTTGAAGCCTTCAATGTTGCCAGTGGAGCAACTGTTACCTTTAACAACGCCCCAAATGTCACGAATATTTTCAGTCGGATCACAAATATTAGTGCGCTCAATGCTTCTACTATCAGTGGCACTCTCGGTGTCAATGGCCCTGCGAACCTCTTTTTGCTAAACCCCAACGGCATTGTTTTTAGCAATTCAGCAGCGCTCAATATCCAAGGCTCGTTTTTAGCAAGCACAGCAGATAGCTTATTATTCGACAATGGTCAGCAGTTTAGTGCATTGGATCTGAATGCCATACCGTCGTTGTTGACAGTCAGTGCACCTACTGGCCTGCAGTTTGGCAGCGCACCTAGCCCGATTACAGTACAAGGTAGTGGCCATAGCCTGATTTATAGCAGTAGGTCCATTAGCCGACGGCCACCTACTAACAGTTTGCAGGTTTTGGCAGGAGAAAATCTAGCGCTACTGGGTGGCGCTCTCAACTTACAAGGAGGGAACTTGCTAGCGCCGGGGGGACATGTTGAACTAGGCAGCATAGGCAGCAACGGGCAAGTCTCATTCGATGGCAACAATCCTATCTGGCAGTTTGGCTACGAGCAAGTGAGTAACTTTCAGGATATTTTGATTGCCCAAGAAGCTTCAATCGATGTCAGTCATACTGATGCAGGTAGTATTCAACTACAAGGCAAACAAATTAATATTCGCGATGGTTCAGCGCTGCTTTCTCAAGTGACCGGTACTGGCAGCGGAGAAATTAACCTGAATGCATCTGAAAAGCTACAAATGATTGGGGCAAATGTCAGACGACGGACAGACGGCACTCCAACAATGCCAACCAGCGTGTATGTGGAAATCGCACCCACGGGTACAGGCAATGGTAATAGTTTATTAACGGTTAATGCACCTCAAATCGAGCTCACTGGCGGTGCCCAAATTGGCCTGACGATGGCGGGGGCGGGGCTGGCTGGCAATGTCAAGGTGCAGTCACAAGGCATTACTGCCGACGGCATATCCAATGCAGGGCCAAGCAGTATATTTACCACTGTTGCACCTCGTCACAATACTTCACCCAATGCCATGGGCGGCAATCTCACGATTACAACCCAACAGTTCAACATCTTGAACGGCTCACAAATAGCAGCCAATACCTTTGGCCCAGGCAGCGGCGGAGATCTTACCGTCAATGCTGACACACTGACGGTAACTGGATTTGGAACGACAGCAGGCGGAACAGTACCTAGCAGATTAGAGACATCTTCTCAAACTGCGCCTAGTGATTCGTTAGGGCCACCGGGTGTTACCCTCCTCATTCCGAGCGGTCAGGGAAGTGGTAAGAGTGGCTCAGCTATTGTCAATGCTCGTCGTATTGTTGTGGCAGATGGCGGACAAATTACCACTGGCACCAATAGTAACAACGCGGCGGGTAATTTAACAATTAATGCTTCTGAATCGATTACCCTAAGCGGTCAAACGGCTGACGGGAGAAGCGGCCTATTATCGGGTGCACGGGTAGGCAGCGGCACCGGAGGGGATATTACAGTGAATACCGCTCAGCTTTCTGTTTTAAATGGGGCCACGATCAATACCAGCAATTTCCCAAGCTCACCTAATAGTACTCGGAACCCAGGAACAGGCGCTGCGGGCAATATTAACTTAACGGCTCAAACGATTTCGGTGAAAGATGACAGTGTGATTACCGCCGATACGGTTGCGGGCGATCGCGCTAATATCACCATTACGACCGAAGGACTTGTCCTTCGCCGTAGCGGTAGGATTACAACCAACGCAACTGGCCCCGCGACTGGCGGCAACATTAACATCAGCACAGAATCTCTGATCGCCTTAGAAAATAGTGATATTACCGCAAATGCAGCCGACAACTTTGGTGGCCGCGTCGTCGTCAATGCTCGTACGATCCTTGGCACCGCTTTTCGCGACCAATTAACTAGCGAAAGCGACATTACAGCAACTTCGGCCCTTGGCCCAGCCTTCAGCGGCACGGTAGAGCTTCATACGCCCGCCATCGATCCAACTAACGGCCTCTCGGAATTACCAGAAGGGCTTGCCGCTACCGATCAAATTGTTGCAGCCTGTGAGCAACTCAACAGCAACACCTTTGTCTCAACAGGGCGAGGCGGACTGCCAGAGAATGCAAGTCAGCCTGTTACTGGACAGTCCATTTGGAATGACTTCCGAGCTTTGGACAACAATACCTTAGATAGTACTGAAGGTAGTGCTGAAGGTAATACTAAAAGCTCTCAATTCACAAAAGAGGCAATATCTGAAACCGAGGCAACATCAGGAGAGTTCTCTTTACCTCCATCATCCAGTCCCTTACCTACTCGCCCACCTACTATTGTAGAAGCTCAAACTTGGACAACAAACGAGCAAGGTCAGGTTGTGTTGGGAACATATGCCACGACGCCCGTAGCGGCTCAACAGGTGAGTTGTCTTGCAACATGAGTACGGCAAAGCATACATGAAGGGTTTAGTTGTATCTTATGGGTAGCCGGTCAATTGTGGCTCAAAGCTCAAAAGGGTTGTGGCAATAGTTTGGTGGCAATAGTTTGGTGGCAATAGTGGTTCAATCGTGATTTGAATGCGATCGCTCTCATCACTGCAATCTAGACTTAAAATCCATCGATCACGCTTCTACGCCGACCCATGGGTGGCGATTGCTACCATTTCCCTCATATTTTCTTCACAGTCATCTTTTAGTTTAAAGAGCACTACTCAAAAACTCGACTATAAAAGCTCGACTATAAAAGCTCGACTACAAAAGCTCGACTATAAAGTTATCAGCGATAAGGAGTTCAGCATCATGCAAGGACAACCTTTTGTCTCTTGGCGATGGAAGCCATTGAAGTGGGGGATAATCAGTCTGCTGGCGTTGGCGATCGCACTTTGGTTCAGCAGTAGCGCTGTACCAGCGTTAGCCAGTCCCGATGATCAGGCCGTTTTTAAAATTGGCGGTGACTTAATTGTATCTGACTCTCAAACGGTTCAAGATGCCTTTGCTATCGGTGGCGATGTCATTATTGAAAAAGATGTTACGGTACTGGGCGATACCTTTGCCATTGGCGGCAATCTCCAGCTCAAAGAAAACGCTCGCATAGAAGGTGATGCTTTCGCCGTTGGCGGTACAGTCATTCGAGCCGAAAACGCCGTGGTCAACGGCAGTGAATTTACCGTGTTAGAAGAGTTCAGCGGTGTTTTTAATCGCTTTGGTGTGTTGGGTACGCTTTATCTCACTAACCTGGTATTCTGGCTGGTGAGCTTTGCAGTTGCTACTATTGCAGGGCTGCTTTTACTCTTACTGCTGCCCGGACATATTGAGGAAATTGCGACTGCAGTGCAACTGCGGCCCCTTGCTAGCTTGGTCTATGGTATTGGCGGGGTGGCTGCACTTGCCATGGTTACCGTACTCACTGCTGGCAGCGCTATAGGCTCTATTTTTATTCCTCTGGCTAACCTAGCTGTGCTAATTACTGGCCTGTTTGGCGGTACGGCTATTTGTGTATGGCTAGGCCGACGACTGCAGAAGCCAAAAACGACGGCCCATGGACAACACTCTCTTCAGCATCATTTTCAACATTTTTGGTTGGGCCTAATTCTGTTGTTAGTTATCAGCTTAATTCCATTGGCAGGCGGGCTATTGGTAAGCTTGATGACGCTCTTTGGCTTTGGTGCTACACTACTTGCCCGTTATGGGACTCAGTCAGCCGACACCCTTCCTGTTCAGCTCGATCGGTTGGAACATCAGTCCCTAGAACATCAGCCCGAGTAATTAGGTGTTTGATTTAAAAGCCAAGATCTGCGATCGCACTTTCTGCCGCCTTAAACACCGCCGCATCCGACATTGTCTCCCAAGCGGTATCGCCGATCTCCCGGTAAAACTGCGCGTCATAGGGCCGTGTTTTGACCACCACTGGCATTGGCACTGCATGGCCCAACAACAACGCCTGCTGCTTAGAGTCTAGCTTGGCCAACACTGAGCGCAGGCTTTGGCCACCGGAGACGCCGGTAAAAATGGCGTCAATGTCTTTTTCATCATTTAGCAATGCCGTAATTCGAGTGCCGACTTGAGACATGACCTCGTTGTCAATGCCGGAAGGTCGCTGATCCACCACTAGCAACGTGACGAAATACTTCCGCATCTCTCTGGCAATCACCCCAAAAATAGTTTGTCGCGCCGTTGCCGGATCTAAAAAGCGGTGGGCTTCTTCAATGGTAAGCACTAGCGGTCGGGGGCGATCGCAAGGGTTTTTGCTTTGCAAAAAGCGATCCGCCTTTTTCACATAGCTGGCATGAATTCGCCGCGCAATCACATTGGTTGCTAGCATATACGACAACATATTGCTTTGGGAGCCAAATTCAATCACTACGTGCTTTCCAGCATCAATGGTCTCGAGGATTTGGCTGACATAGTTGTGAGGGCAGCTACTGCGAATGTACTTGAGTTCTGCCAAGCGGGTGAGCTTGCGCTGTAACGCCATAATGGACGATTTAGAGCCCATCTTAACCTCACAAAACTCTTGAATTTCCTCATTGTTGAGCTGCAACAACCGGTTGATCCAACTACTGCCAAATTCGTTGCGCAAAATGATGGCATTCTCTAAGCTGGCTTCCGAAAGGTTCAGCTCCCGGCTAATCAACATCAAATCTTCCACATCAATTTGATCAAAGCTGATGTATAGCTCCTGTGCGTCATAAACGCCTCTGCGCTTGGTCGATTCTGCATCTAAGGTAAATATCTGTACTTGGGCGGGGAATAGCTGCCTGAGGCCCTTGACCGTACTAAATTCCTTGCCTTCGCTGACGGCCTCCCAGCCATATTCCGAGTGCATGTCAAAGATCAAATTCACCGCCGCCTGCTTGCGAATAATCCCTGATAAAATCAGCCGTGTTAAAAAGGACTTTCCCGTTCCCGACTTACCAAAAATGCCGTTACTGCGCTCTACAAACCGATCGAGATCAATGCAAATCGGTACAGCCATATCAATCGGCTCACCAATGGCAAAATTGCGTCGGTGCAAATCATCTTCCCAGCCAAATACCGCCCGAAAATCTCGCTCTGAAGCATCATAGACTTGGCTGAAGTGTCCTGGAATGGTTTTGACTGGCAGTAGCTGAAGCGGTGCGCCAGCATCTGCTGGATCATCTATCCGGCTATCTATTTGGCCTTCTGTTTGGCCTTCATCCGTCGGGGTAAACATCAGCATGGGCGTTAGATCAACTGTCCCGTAGGTGCCTGAACCTGCCAAAACTTCTTGCAAGAAGACGTTACTAGGTTCAGGCGGACTTGCTAATATACGCTGGCTGGCCATCCCTAGGGCGACATCGGTGAGCATACAAAAAAAGCGCGATCGCACGCCTTGCACCACCAAAAACTTGCCCACTCGCATCTCTTCGACCAGCACATCCGGATGCAGGCGAACTTCTAGCCCCTGACTTAAAGAGCCTTGAATGACAGATCCTAATGGACGCATCTCACGCATGATCAACCCTTTTGCCCAATTATCATGGGCTCATGGTAGCGGAAAACTGTCCGTTTAGTACATAAGTTCTTTTGGCTTAGATTTTTTTCGTGGGTTACTGCTAAAATTGAATCCCCACGCCGCCTTGAACGGCTGTTGTTGTACCGCTGCCGCCAATCGGCACAATGGCGTTACCATAAATCACCAGATTGCTGTTGTTTAAGGTGTAGTCTACGCCCGGTTGCAGCACAAACGACGTGCCATCTCCCATGACTGAACCCTCACTGGCAAAGGTCACGCCTGCGCCTAGGTAAACTTCGGTGTTAAAGCTCAGCGGGAAATCGTAGGAAATGGTAGGGACAAAGGCTGAACCATCTCCGATAAATGCCGCGCCGCGAATAGAAACGGGCAATTCCAAAATGTTGTACCGGCCATTGATAGCCACCCCGACTTGACCGTTCCCAAACGCTGGGCCGATACCAATATAGCTACCGTAAGCGGCCTGAGCTTGGGCAGGTGCTTGAGCCGATAGGGAAATTGCAACACCGCCCAACAAACTACCTAGGGCCAATCCAATCGAGCTGGCCAGACGACCTTTAAAAACAGAGAGCATATGCGGACTCCTCACCATGGGTTAATGCAATGGAATAAGCGACAGGGTGAAAAGCACTAGGTTTCATGTCCTATCGATTGAATATTGCAGGTAATAACTTATCACGGGGACGCCCGTCAAGGCAGTATTTGTCTGGACATACAGTCAGGTCAACCGCCATGCCAACGGTCAGGTCAACCGCTAGAACCGCTATGCCGAACTGCTATGCCGAACCGCTATGCCGAACTGCTATGCCGAGTTTTGAGCAACCGCTTAGCCCGTATTGCGCATTCCGGCCGCAACGCCGTTGATCGTCAGCAGTGCCCCTCGCAATAGTTCGCCTTTGCTATAGCGCGATCGCACCCTTCCAGTTACCGCATCATTACCATATTCCCGCAGCCGCTTCAGCAGCGCCACCTGCAAAAAGCTCAGCGGCACAATTGAGCCATTGCGTAACTGCACAGAGCGCTGCAAACTCAAATCACCATCGAGCAGCTTAGTGTGGTTCGTAATATGCAGCACGACCTCTCGGGTCAAATAAAACTCGCTGGCAATTTGATCAAACATCGCCTGAAAGTCATCGCGCTTATCAGGGCTACTGAGCTGATTGACATAATGCTGAGCAATTTGTAGATCCACCTTGGCCAAAGTCATTTCCACCTTAGAAATCACCATCTTAAAAAACGGCCACTTTGCATAAAAGTAACGCAGCATCTCCAAATGTTCTGCCTGATTTTCATCCATGAATTCTTTGAGAGCCGTACCTACGCCGTACCAAGAAGGCAGCAAAAAGCGCGTTTGCGTCCAGCTAAAAACCCAAGGAATCGCTCGCAGCCCGTCCAAGTTGCGCTTACCCTTACGGCGAGCCGACGAGAGCTGATTTGAAGCTGGGATATTTCTTGAACCGGCGTAACCTGGTGAAAGAATTCTACCAAATCAGGATTTTCGTAAATTAAGGCGCGGTAATGCTGACGAGATCTCACACTCAGCCGCTCCATGATGGTATTCCAATCGTCAATACCATCGAAGCTGCTGCCCAAGACACTGCCCTGAATTACGGCTGTGGTGACCGTTTCTAAGTTGTACAGTGCTAAATCCGGCAAATTGTATTTGGAAGCCAGTACCTCACCCTGCTCAGTAATTTTGATACGGCCATCCACACTGCGTCCGGGCTGAGCCAGAATGGCTTCATAAGCTGGGCCGCCACCACGACCTACCGAGCCCCCTCGCCCATGGAAAATGCGCAGCGCTACTTTGTATTGTTCGGCAATTGACTGTAGAGCCTGCTGCGCTTTGTGAATCTCCCAATTACTACTCAAAAAACCCGAATCTTTATTGCTGTCGGAATAGCCCAGCATCACTTCTTGCAGAGCTGTTTCAGCTTCTTCAGGCTTGGCGGTTGCCGCCTCCATGGCCTGATAACCGCCTTGTAGCATGGCACGATACAGCGGCAGTTCCCATAGCTGGCGCATGACTGCTGGCGCCCGACGCAAATCTTCTACTGTCTCAAACAAGGGCACAATTTTTAATGCACCCACCCCGGTTGCCGGATCATAGAGTCCGGCTTCTTTGGCTAGCAGCGCCACTTCTAGCAGGTCACTGGCTGTGTGGCTCATGCTGATAATGTAGCTTTGACAAATGCTAGGGCCAAATTCTTGATGGAGCCGTCGTACCATGCGGAAGGTAGAAATAATTTCCGTGGCTCTTTCAGAAAAAGGTAGCTCTCCTGGAATCAGCGGTCTCCGAGTGCGTAATTCACCAATCAACCACTCGGTTTTTGCGTCCTCGCTCAGCTCGTTATAAGGCTGATCGAGCACCCCTAAATATTCAGTCACCTCGCTGATGGTATCTGAATGCTGCGTGCTTTCCTGACGAATATCGAGTTGGGCCAAATTAAAGCCGTAAATCTCTACCTGGCAGATCAGTTCTTCGAGATCTTGGCAGACCAATCCGGTTTCTTTGAGGTTGGTTTGAATGAGCTTAAGCTCATTTAAAAAGTCATCGCCCGAACGATATATCCGACCGCTGGCGACATCGCTATCGAGATTGCTCTCTTGCTCTTGTAGGTACTCACCGTTATGAAGCTTTTGCGATCGAGTCAGGGTATTTTTTAGCCGCTGTTCAATGTAGGCCAGCTTTAATCGATAGGGCTCTTGCCGGTAGCGAATAGCTAATTCCTCATAAATTTCGGGCATCTGAGTTTGATCTTGCTCTAAAGATTCGAGCAAGTCCGGCAGCACTTCGCTCCAGTGCAAAGACAAACTGAGTAAGTGGGTGAGTTTGCCGATGGAGTCAATATATTTGCCGACTACCATGTTGCGCTGGAAGTTAGCGGTTTTCCAAGTGATTTGAGGTGTTACAGAAGGGTTGCCGTCGCGGTCACTACCGACCCAAGAGCCAAATCGACAAAAATTCTGACGCGGTGGCTTCAACGTCGGGAATGTACCTGACAACGCACGACAAATCCGCTGATAAAGCTGGGGAATCGTGTCGAAAAGGACAACATCAAAGTAGTGCAGGGTGAAATCAACTTCATCTAATACAGAAGGTTTAAACTGGTGCAGCTCATCGGTACGCCACCAAAGCCGAATTTCCTCTATGAGCTGCGCTTGCAAGGCTTTAATCTCCCATGAAGAGTCCAGTCCTAGCCCACGAGCACTGTCTTCTTCGCGATCTAACTGGCGCAAAATAGAAGAAATCCGGCGCTGCTTGTCACGAATGGTATGCCGCACAATTTCTGTCGGGTGAGCGGTGAAGACCAACCGTACATCTAGCTGATCGAGCAGGCGTTGGATCATTTTAGGCGGAACATTGAGTCGTTTAAGGGTGGGAAATAGCCAATAAAAAGTGCCAACGTCTCGACCGCTCTCATTCGCCATGGCACTGCCGACAGCACCGTCCCTTTCCGCGTGACCATTGTGGCTATGATCTTCTGCCGCTGCATGGGTAGTTTTCACAGCAGAGGCTAGGGCTGCATCTTCGTAGGCGGTCGATATTGCTGCTGTTGGCCCCGCTGTTCGTAATGCTGCTCAACAATGTTAATTAACTGAAAGTAAAGGGCGAAGGCTCGGGCCATTTTGATGGCATCGCTGAGTTCTAGCTCCTCAATTAATTTGAGCACACCGGAGGCATCGGTAGCATTGGCCTGACCATCAGGGGCACAGAGCTTGCGCAAACGGGTAAGCAAAGCAACTAAAGTGAGGCCGCATTCATCCTGCAACACGGCTGCCCAAGTTTCTTCTACGCGTTTGAGCCGGTGACGCAAAAGCCAGTCGTGGGTCACCACATCTGGAATAACGTCAACGTCTGATACATCCGTTACACCGGTTAAAGTCGTTGGCATATTACTGGTTGAGTAGGGGCCTTTAGAAATAGGAGCCTTGTGGGCAAGAGGCTTTGAGGAATCATCAAAGACAAACTTGTCAAGGCTGAAAGCGGATAGTCAAGCGGGTTTGGCGACAAGCGATCAGTCGAAAATCAACCGTTCGTTCAAATCGAGTGGTAAGTTAATCGCTCAAAACAATACTCGAAACGATTGTAGGAGCTTTAGGCGCAGTGCGGGAGTATTGGACTAACTTAAGGTGTTCAGATGACTTCATTCTATTCATCTCTTCAAGCTTGTTTTTGTAGCTGTCCATACCTTTAAGTAGCTCAGTATACTTTTCACCCCATCGCTGGCTCAAGCATCCCTTTAGCCGCTAGGCCAGTTTAGGTGGGCTATTGTTCTGTAAGCGACACCGATGGCAGCAGGGGCAAAGGGGGTAAGCGATCGCCCCTAAATAGCTCTTCGCTGGCTTGACCTAGCGCCTTGAGGTGGTTAGCCCCTATTGGCCCAGATGCTAGCAGCGCCAATAGGGGCAAGGTTGCTAGCCCTAGGATAAAATCTACGCTTAAGGGTAGCGGCATTGATATCTCGGGGATGAATGTCGCGGGCTTCTCACGAAAAGATTGCATCGGCTTACCTAAAATTGTCTATCTCACGTATATCTAATATGTATACCTATATATTGAGATTAGCGGATAATAAAATCTGAGTACGTGTCGTTAAGCGCATACGTACGTGATTAGGTTGATTGAACCGCTGAAAGTTTACTGAGTGATCACATAAAATTTACTCGTGCAAAATGCACAACAGTGCCCTAGAATGCAGCGAGCGCTGTGGCGTTCTCTACTTGTTGCTAAACTGGGTTGCTAGAGACGGGCATTTGCGGAGTGCTCAGTTTTTGCTCTTTACCGCTACGTATGTTAGGCCATCTTCCTGCACAAAACGTTGACGCCGATCCGGCGATTTTAATTCCCTGGCTCAAGGAAACGCTCTTGAACCTGGAGGATTCTCCAACCTCAGATTCTTTAACTGCAGATACTGGCGCTATAGACACTCATACCGCTATAGACACTCACACCATAGACATTCAGGTGAAGCTACGAGGCAACATCCTGCATGTGTTATGTGAGTTGGCGGACGACCCTGAGCAATATCTAGATGGAGCCTCAGAAAATAGCGCCCAAAATAGCGCCCAAAGTAGCACCCCAGATAGCACTCAAAAAGAGATGCAAAGCAAGAATTAGATAAAAACCATGTGCTGATGCGACTGGTGCGATCGCTCATGCAAACGGATGTAAAAGCCCGCATTGAGCGCGAATTCCCCCAGATTCACCAGATATATATCTACAGTTGCCTCGCCTCACACACCAAGCCTGTGTGGAGCGCACCGATTTACCTCAACCGGCTAGAGCATCACTTAGAGCGGCTTATGCAAGCTGTTGCTGTTCAGCCAGAGACCGCTCAGCCAGAGACCGCTCAGCCAGAGACTAATCAGCTAAATACGAACAGGCAACCGACAGATGACGACAGCTCGGCTCTAGCCCGACAGCTTTCAGAGACTAGCTCAGAGATGGGTTTGGCTCGCCAAGGCGATTCCGGTGCGATCGCCCGCTATCTCAGCGAAGCCCTCAGCGCGCTCAATGTCGGTGTGCAAGTCAGTGCTCGGGTTGTTCCTGGGAAGGCCCGTCGTGCCCAAGCCATAGTAGGGGTTAATCATCAGCCCTCCGAGTTGGAGCCCTCTGATGTAACACCCTCGGACGCGGTAACCTCGGCTGAAAAAGAACCCGACACAGACACTGACTGCGCTGCAGCCGCTAAGCCCCGAGACTTGGTTTCTCGGCTATGGATTTTTTGTGAAGCGAGCTATAGCCCCGACCCACTGCTCATTGCTGAACCCATAGCCGAAAGATTGCGACGATTGCATCTACGTCAGTTTCAAGATGCCGTCATTACCATTCAAGTTACGGGTGAAGTCGCTTCTGACTGGCGGCTAAGGGTAGATCTAACGCCCCCCGAGGATATGCTCAAAGAATGGGCTCGCTGGGGCGACCTACCGGCACTTTCTCGCCTAGCCAACCAAATTTCTCGACGCTACGGCCTCAAACTGATTGCTGAGGTTAAAAAAGCGACCCTACATCTGATTAGCTATCCGATTACAGCGACACAGCAGCCGTCACATCAACCGTCAAAGGTCGCCCAGTATTCTCAAAAAGATACTGAAAAACTCGTCACTGATATTTCGCAACAGTTGCAGGCTGTTGCGCCCCAAGGGCTACAGCGGGCCATGCTCTATGGCCCTTCCACCGATGACATTAGCCCTGAGTGGCTCCGCGGCATTGAGCTGCCCGCATCCCAAAATCCTGCGTTGGCTGAACCTGCCGCTACGTTAGCGGCCAAAGGAGACATGCCAGCACTGGCTTATTGTCTTACCCGTGCACTCAATCCAGACATTAAAGACCAGCTAGCAACCGGCGGCATTCGTGTCCAGCTATTGCTCAAAGACAAACTGCTACATGTTATGGCCGATGGGCCAGTGTGTCCGCCCAAACATGCGATCGTCCCACTAGTCACCCAAACCCTCACTGCTCTCAAAGCAGCCGGACTGATCGATGGCATTCGGCTGTATGGTCGCAGGGCCGGACAAAAACAGCCAATTTGGACTCACGGCCATGATTACAAACCCCGCCAGCGAATGGTGCCTGAAGCCAAACCAGAGTTTGCGGCTTCAGAAGCTTACATCGGTGAACTGATTACCCCTGTTAGCGAGCAAAGCTTAGCGGTTGATTTAATTGAATCTGACGAGGTTGAGGCCGATATCCGCTTAAGCGCAGTGCTGATACGCGCGGTGCAACAAATACTGATCAAAAGTCAGCTATTTACACCGATTGAAGACACTGAAAGCCTTCACTCTCAAATGTCGCCAATGGCGAAAACCGAAAACCTCTCCTGTCGCTGCAGTCAATACATCTGCCGCTCATTTGCCCAACGCTTTTCGAGCTAGTGGCAGCAAAATAGCTTTGGCTTGGGGAGCTGTAGGTCTACTCTTGGCCGTTCAGTTTGACTTTATGGTGGGTCAGGCACTCCGTCAGGCGGCAGCTCCACTCAACCGAAATCGTCAAGACACTTCGCAAAGCCCAGGCGTTGAGCGCGTTGGGCCCAATAGTTTTAACGATGAGTTGGCCAATCTCAATTGGGGCAACCGTCAAAGTCGAGATGATGACTGGGAGCAGCCTAGCAATGCAGATGGCTTTGCCGATAACGAGCGCTTTGACAGCCCTGACTTTACCGCCTCAGCGATTGATGATGGCGAACTGATCTATAGTCCGCAGCAGGATTTTATCTCGACAGCGACCTTATTAGCTAGCTCTTCATTGCCTTCGTTTAGGAGCCAACAGCTCGATGAAAAACTGGCCCTCTATCGGCGACAGGTCGCCCAATTTGGCCCACCTGATGTGTTGGTGATTGGCAGTTCGCGGGCACTGAGAGGTGTCGATCCAGCAGCCTTACGGCAGTCTCTAGATCGCCTAGGTCATGAGGGGTTACGCGTTTTTAACTTTGGCGTCAATGGGGCCACGGCTCAGGTGGTAGATCTGATTGTGCGGCGGTTAATTCCACCGGATCAGCTACCGCAGATTATTGTCTGGGCCGATGGGGCGCGAGCGTTCAACAGTGGTCGAGTTGATGTGACGTTTAATGCGATCGCAGTTTCTGATGGCTACAAGCAGTTAGAAGCCACCCATTCCGACGGTGGCATTACAGATTTGGCTACAGGCGGATTGGCAGAGCAGTTTACGGTTCAAGCTCAAAACGTTGACCGCCAGCTCAGTGAGCTATTTGGACAGGCTTCATCAGGCTATGCCAATCGGAGCAAAATCCGTTCAGCCATTGGTCAAGGGTTTGGCCGGGTTGCACCGGAATTTACCGATCCAGACGAAGACGAAGACAGCGCCGGTGATACCCCGACGGGACTGCCCAACGAAACCAGCATGATTGATTTCGACGGTTTTTTAGCCCTTTCCACTCGATTCAACCCCGCAACTTACTATCAGGATCACGCTCGGGTTGCAGGCGCTCACGACGGTGACTATCAAGCCTTTCAAATGGTTGGCGCGCAAACAGAAGCTTTGGACAACCTGCTGCAATTTACGGCGGAAAAGAACGTCCCGGTTGTTTTTGTCAACACGCCATTAACAGACGAATATCTTGACAGCTATCGCAGCCAAGCTGAAGCGGCATTTTTGCAGTACATGGTACAGCGAGCCGATCAATTTTCGGGTATGACCTTTCGTGACTTTGGTCAACTGTGGCCCCAACGCTACGACTATTTTTCCGATCCCAGCCATCTCAATCGTTATGGGGCCTATCAAGTCGCTAGCCGACTAGCCCAAGATCCATTGATTGATTGGCCCGAGGTATTGCCAAAAGACTAGTCCCAAGCTGAGCGATTGCTTAGATTTCCGCTCTTTTAACCCACGCCCTGTATTGCGCCGCCCATGACTCAGCCGTCTATTCTCTACGGTCTATTTTTACTCAGCGTTGTTTTGCTGTATTGGGTTGTCCCTAATCAGCGTGCCAAGCTCTGGGTCATGCTCTCCAGCAGCCTACTGTTTTATGCCACGCTGCAAGCTCAATACATACCACTGATGCTGGTATTAGCAGGGTTAAATTTTGTATTGGGTAAGGCGCTAGGTACGCCGTTGGACTGGCGTATTCCCAATGAGGCTTGGGCCTACGCCCAAGCCGACTGGCAGCGGCGACGAACCCGCCTACTCTGGTTAGGCATTGCCCTTAACGTGTTATTGCTGCTGGGCTTTAAGTATTTAAATCCCTGGCTGTTGGCTTTCGGCATCAACACAGCAGGAAATGGCCCCACTCCAAATTGGATGCCGCTAGGGCTAAGTTTTTTCACCTTCGAATGCATTGCTTACTTGGTAGATGTGTACAGAGGTTCTCCAGCCAGCGATCGCCTGCTAGAGTTTAGCGCCTACAAACTGTTTTTCCCAAAACTCATCTCTGGGCCCATCACCCGCTTTCATAGCTTTACAGGCCAACTCAAGACCCTTTCTTTTCCAAGTATCAGTCAGCAGGCAGAAGGGCTTTGGCTGATCGCCGCAGGCGCAGTCAAAAAGCTACTTATCGCCGATCGCATTGGTCAACTCGTCACCCTCAGTGCTGAAAGTTTGCCCCGAGCTGGCAGTGGCGATATTTGGCTGTTGGCAGTAGCCTACGGCATACAGCTCTACTTCGACTTCAGCGGCTATGTAGATATGGCCAGAGGCAGTGCCATGCTGCTGGGTATTAACCTACCGCAGAACTTTAATTTTCCTTACTTTGCCACCAGTATTGCTGACTTTTGGCGGCGCTGGCACATTACACTTGGCGATTGGCTGCGAAATTACCTTTATTTTCCACTGGGCGGCTCCCGGCGAGATTTGACCCGCACCTGCCTCAACCTCATGATCGTCATGTTAGTGGCCGGAGTTTGGCATGGCGATCGCTGGGGCTTCATTGTGTGGGGTGCCATTCATGGCTTAGCGCTGATTTTGCATCGCCTCAGCACCTCATTATCAGAACGCTCAAAGATCATCGCAGCCTTCTGGCAAAGCTTACCTGGCATAGTCTTGGCTTGGGGCCTGACCCAATTCACCGTTTTCTTTAGCTGGATCTTTTTCCGTTTACCCAGTCTTAACGAGGCGAGTCTAGCGATTCGCCATCTCATAGGCCACAGTGGCGACGTTCAGTTTGCCCAAAAGGTATATATCGAATCTTTCAACCTCAATCGCCCCCAAATATCTTTCTTGCTAGCAGGCATTCTGGGCCTGATGGGATTTGCCTATGCCGTTCAAAGGGGACTAAAACTTGAAATAAGCTGGCCTGTCAAAGTCTTCTTACTACCCCTTTGCTTCTACTTAGCTTGGGTACTAGCACCCACCGAAGCCTCTCCCTACATTTACTTCGATTTCTAGCCTTCGATTTCTAGCCTTCGATTTCTAGCCGTTCATGGGGACATCACCTGTTTTGACTAAAACACAGCTAAAACAATGGGTGCTCCCCAAGAACTGGCTAAAAACCATGAGAGACAATAGCGAATTAATTATTAAGACACTGGTTTTTCTTCACATCCGGCCCTATATTGTTCACAGAGTGAAACAGAAGTTTACTTCTTTTTGGGTATCTGCTGTCTCAATCTCAATACGTACCTAACTATCGGAATAATAACCATGACTACTACACTACAGCAGCGCCAAAGCGCGTCGTTGTGGGAGCAGTTTTGTCAGTGGGTGACCAGCACCGAAAACCGCCTCTATGTAGGTTGGTT
>JAAUPS010000064.1 GCA_012033015.1 Phormidesmis sp. RL_2_1 | reverse complement strand
TCATTCAGCATCTCATCGTCGGTTACGGTGGAGCCTCTGGAAATTGGTACTACAACAATCTAGAGCAGCTTGATGACTTTTCATGGTACGTACTGACTATACCGTGGTTATTCAATCAGTCATTTTTTATGGCTTTCTTTTTTATGCTGTCAGGCTACTTTATCCCTAATTCTTACGATAGAAAAGGAGCCAATGTTTACCTAAATGATCGGCTAAAACGATTAGGAATCCCTTTATGCATTTATATTCTTGTTGTAAATCCTATAATGAGCTATGTCGCTTGGCTTCAAAAGGCTAGCTTTGAAGGTAGTTTCTTAGATTTTTTGCCCTTATATGTAAAATATTACAATGGATTAGATGCAGGTGTTTTATGGTTCATAGAAGCCTTGCTTCTCTTTTCTTTTGTCTATGCGCTATGGCGTTCAACAGAGCGAATTAAGTCGATAAGAACTTGGAAAACAAGGCCTTTATATGGTCTACCTAATAAGCCCAATAATGTTCATATCATCTGCTTCGGTCTGATTTTAGGCGGATTAATGTTGGCTGATAGAACATTGTTTTTCCAGCAAAGCCTTCTCCGAGCCTTAGGATTGCCTCAAGGGCACTTTCTCCAATACATTGTGTATTTTGTCCTTGGAATAGTGGCATATCGCAGAAACTGGTTTCTATCACTTACTTGCGCTGATGGAAAGTTATGGGCTGGTGTCACATTTTTGTTATTACTGATACTCCCTGGAATTTTAGTCGCTGCAGGTATCCAAGAGGGAAAGTTTAGTCCCTATTCGATAGACGGAGATTGGAGTTGGACAGCACTGATGATTTATGCAGTATGGGAGCAACTTGTCTGTATATCCATAATAATTAGTCTATTAGTTTGGTGCCGTGAAGAGCTAAACACTCAGAATCACCTAGCTAAGACACTGTCAAAAGGTGCCTATGCTACCTACTTTGTTCATACACCTGTTGTAACGCTGACAATATTTTCATTACGTAATGTCTCACTGGAACCCCTAATTAAATTTACTATTGCAGCACCCATAACCGTTATTCTATGTTTTCTGACCGGTCATATGATTAGAAAACTGCCATTGTTCAAAGAAGTTTTTTGATGACTGATGACAACTGGACAGTAGGAAGTTTTTGTCGTTCATTAAAGCGATTGCCTAGAGAAACGAACATTCCAATACCCAAAGGGCAAGGAATGTTCGAGACTGGTTGAATTACCACACTCAACCAGTTCAATTATGGAACTCTATGTCGAATGGCGCTGACTTAAGAATTTTGCATAGCCAGAAAAATGGCCAAGCGCCCTGCCCGTAAAGGAGAATGGCCTTGGCTCACATAATCCCAAACTATTGGGTCGGTTGTTGCTTCCATGCCCACATCTCTAACGTGAAGCGAGTTTGGAAAAAGATCGCTCAAACGGTTCGGTAATTTAGGCGATAAGTTTTCATCAAACAGTAATTTCATGCGGATAATGGAGCGGTCATAAATCGACGCTCACGGTCAGCAGCATAAGCAATACAGGCCTTTAAATCTTCTCGTGTCAGATCGGGAAAATCATCGAGAATTTCTGCTTCGGTCATCTCGGAAGCTAGGTACTCAAGCACTTCATAAACTGTAATTCGCAAGCCACGTACACAAGGCTTGCCTCCGCGTTTATTGGGTTCGATCGTGATGTAGTTTCTGTAGTTCATAATTGAAATTGTTGGCATTCTGTTCTTGCCGCTTACATAAGCTTAGACTACGATTGCTGGTTTGGCTCTGTCATCCACTGGACAAGCTGAATCACAACGCCATTTGGATCGCTGACTTGAAAGAATCGTTCACCCCAGGGTTCGGTTTCAATTGCAGTCGTAATCTTTACCCCTTCTGCTTGTATTCGCTCATACTCTGTATCGATGTCATCCACCACTAAAACAATCAGCAAACCGTCTGCTTGATGCCCGCGCAAGCGGATTGGCTTGAAGCTTTCTAACCCAGTTCTCAGGAAGATTAGGTTAAATCCAACATCTTTCCTAGAGAGTGACACAAAGCCATCGGCTGACATTGCCTCGTTAAAGCCAAAGTGTTGCTTGAGGAATGTGGCGGATGCAGTTACATCATCAACATTGAGTGAGATTGCAGAAGCGGTGATTTGCATAGACTATAGTTCCAATCAGTACTAAAAGAAACCTTCACGCTACCGTCTCAACCAATAGCCTGAGCGGCATAACGGCTAAGTTGAGCGGCGGCTAGATTCATTTGTTTCATCACCAACATCTCTCGCCCGTCCGCTCCAACGTGTTGTTAGATCACGCTTTCCTGATAAGTTCACAACTTTTCTACCACTCTCAGCCTGTTGCTTTTGCAGATCAGCGAAAAGTGCTTTTAAGTTATGGTTGAATGACTGTGAATACTCTTCACGAATTCTATGAATTTCTTCCACAATTGCATCTTGATACATAATTAATCTCCTAGCAATTCATAGGGTGTACAAAGAATCGGCAATTCATACCCAAAATCAAGACTGATCTCTGCCAATTTTCTCTGAATTTGGGCATTAGCTATATGCTTGCAGTTCCATGTGAGTAGGTAATCCATCCTATGAATTGTTGCGGTTGCGATATGCACAGCGTCAATATCGGCTTTTGCAGGAAGACTACTACGTTCTAGGAATTGCTCTGCCAGGTCAAGGACAGACTGATTCAGTTCGAGCAATTCAAAATCACGAATGATTTCAAGCCGCTAAGTTACGATTTTAGTATCGCCTTGGGAAGTTTCCTTTACGACTGCTTGAGACGTATAAAGCTGAAATTTGCTGCGACGTGTATCCCACCACTCTCTGGTTATCTCAATATTGGCAGCCACAACAAGATCTCTGCTGGGTCGAGCAGTGAGGTATCCTAAGATACTTGTTTCAATGTAGACAGCTTCACTCATGCAAGAAGTGGGCGGCGACTTCACCCCATTTTAGCCCACTTTGATTCTATGCATGATTGGCAGGAAGTTCCGAAGGCTTTGTGATAGCCACAATACCGCTGCTTATCAGCAGAAGAAAGGCAGTTGGTGCCCAAATGGCTCGTTCACCTGCGCTGGGCGTGATCAGATTGAGGACAAGACTCAATGCCGCAAAGGCCACGACGAACCATACAAGCCAGCGTGATACTCGCGATCATCTGGGCAAGATGAGTTCCGCCCGAGCTAGCACGACTGCGGCCATTCCAACAAGGAGTGCTACTTGGATAAGGGCTGCGATACGCAGTGGAGGGGGAAACTGACCTGGGAAAGCCCCGCCCAGGGTGAACCTACCTCACGGCACACCAGCAGTCAACGCGATCTGAAACGCAACAGCACCTGAAGAGATGATTGTGTATAAAAGTGCTGCGATCTGCCTCAAAGTCATATTAGCTCCTTCGTAGGATACGCCATAGAAAATTGTCTGGGCACTTTCGGACTGATAAGCAACCTCGAAAAACAAGTGCAGGAACTGGATGCGGAGCCAGCTAACTATGTATGGTATCAAGTCCGGCCAATTAAACTAAAAATTGGAGACCGCTAACGTTCCGCCTCACCCGCCGCTAGTGAACTTTTGGACTCAACCAGTAATTCCTAAACGGTCGGTGTGCAGGCGGATTGTTATGCGGCATTCCCGATCACCTCGTATTTGCTTTGCACGAAGCCGTTTTCAAACTGGCGCGTTTCAAGATGATACAATCTGACATCGTGAGGAAGAGAACTGAAAAGTGGAATCCCTGTACCTATGAGGATTGGCACTTTAGTAATGATTAATTGCTGAATCAAGCCTTCACGAAGAAATGCTTGGATCGTCTTCCCACCATCAATGTATAAATGCTTAAATCCGCGCTCTGATAAACAACGAACTACTTCTCGTGGCGGCGCACAGATAGACTCGACTGTTTCTGAAATGTCATTAGGGATGTCCACTTTCCGACTACTTAGAACAAATACAGGCTTTGCATCATAAAGCCATGAATCTAAGGACAATACCTGTTCGTAGGTATTCCGACCCATGACAAGCGCATCGACTGAATCTATAAATTCCTGATATCCGTAGTCTTCACCACCCTCTATAAAATCTTCCTCACTGGGTAGCCAGTCAATCTCACCATTCTGACGTGCGATGAAGCCATCAATGCTTGTTGCTATATATACAGTAGCTTTCATGCCTTTCTCAATAATGCTATTGCCGTATAACTATTACTTCAACGTCAAATCTGCTGTATAACACCCTAAATTCCTATGCTACTCGTTACTTTTGCTAAATAACATCCATATTCACAGCAGTTATCCGTCACTTTTGCTGTATAAGTCCGGGAAAATGGGGTTTTATCTGGCACTTTTGACAGTTAAGTATGGATTTTTAGGTGCTTATCCAGTAATTTCGCAAGATAAGCACCTGAATATACGGCTTAATACATGAGTCATCTATGTCATCGCCTCAACCGCCCCGACTCCTTGATCAGGTTCGAGAATCAATCAGGCTCAACCATTTCAGGTGCGTCAACAGAAAAGTCATACGCCTATTGCATTCGAGATTTTATTCTATTTCACGATAAGCGCCATCCCAAGGATATGGGAACCGCTGAAATCAGAGCCTACCTATCGCATCTAGCGACTCACCAGCGTGGTAGCAGCATCGACGCAAACGGTTGCTCTGAGTGCCTTGCTGTTCTGATACCGTCAGGTTCTCGGCATAGAGTTGGCTGACATTGACGGTATTGAGCGGGCCAAGTGCCCCCAACGCCTCCCAGTAGGGTTCACACGTTCGGAAGTGAAGCAAATTTTGGCCAATTTAGATGGTATCCATCATCTTTACTAGCTCTAGTGCTATGCCCGTACCAGCCGAATGCCCAGCCGGTCGCCAACAGCAGAGATGCGCCCAGACACGGCATTTGGTTAAAGACCGGATGGAACGCGCCGGGATGCAATGGTCTCTGGTCGGGGCGCAAGCCATGTTAGATATTCGTAGATATTTCGGTGAAACCTTTGCAGGACAACGGGCCAAGTGAGTAGCCTGTACCGAATGCATCCGGTACAGGCTATATCCACACCGGAATCGCCTGGACACAATACTTTCACCCCTTTTTGCCTAGCTAGAGCGCTCGACCGGTTACACCCAATACAAACTGCGTGAGAGTGATGGTGATTGGGGCTGGACGCGCAGGGTAGAGTCTGTGGCTGCCGTTTGCAACCATGGTGCGACCTACACAGCAACGCCCATGCCCCCCAGTGGAATAGACCAGTGGAATAGACCAGTGGAATAGACCAGTGGAATAGACCGTTCCAAAGCCGAATGAGTGCTTTGGGTGCTTTAAATCGTCATGAAGGAACTTTCCGAGAGGCCGCTGACACCCAAGAGTTCAGCTAGGGTTTCATCGGCGAAAGCAACGATGGTCTTATTGCCCTGCTGGGTCAGTGACAGACTGCCAAAGCTCAAACCACCAGCGAGACCAATGAAGTCAATGCCAACTTCAAAGTCGGTAATGGTGTCGGTGCCTTCACCAGCCGCGAGCACAAAGATATCGCTCCCTTGACCGCCGGAGAAGTCGTCGCCAGTCAAAATGTCGTTGCCTAGGCCACCGTAGAGGATATCGTCGCCGTCATCGCCCCAGATTCTGTCATTACCTTCCTCACCAAAGAGGGTGTCATTTCCCCCTTTGCCGCCAATGCGGTCATTCCCTGCGCCGCCAAAGATGATGTCATCGCCGCCAACACCGCCTGCTTTGGAGGAACGGCTGTTGCCGTCGCCGCGAAGAATGTCATCGCCGCCAAGACCCCGAATTTCTTGTGCGCCGTCGCCGCCAGCAATGGTGTTGTTGCCGTCATCACCGGTAATCACTTCCAGGCCAGAACCACCGCCACCGTCAATGACGCTGTCTTCGCGGAAGGCGAGGTTTTGAATGCGGGTATCTTCGGCGCGAGTGGTCTCTGGGCTGTTGAAGGGCTCGTTGCCTTCAAAGAAGTTGTTGAACAGGTATTCTGCTAGAGCATCTTGCTCGGTGCCATCGTTGGCAAAAGTGGCCGCACCGGTTCGCTGCTCGGTTTCTAGATCCACGCGGTTTGTGGCATCGCCGGTTGGGAAGGGGTAAAAATCACCGCCATCGGCCAAGAAGCCTAAGGTGACCATGCGGAAGGTGCGGCTAGCATCACCGACGATTTCGCCGTTTCGCACCACTACGTCAAGGTCGTTCCCGGCTTCATCTTCAATCGCCAAAGACAAGACGCGATCGCCCGGTGGCAGACTGACATCGTAGCTAAAGGAGAATCCGGCAATTTGGGGGAAGCGGCCTTGCGTATTCGCATCATCCGCAGTTGTCGCCGCTACGCCATGCTCTACCAATGCCAGTAGCTCTATCGCTGTGACCGTCAGCAGGGTGAGGTCATTGTTAAAGGCCAGCGTGTTGGCAATGTCTGTTTGAGAGATACCGCCTTCAGGCTTGACTAAATTGCCTTCAGCATCGAAGACGGCCTCATTGGGCAATTCTTCGGCTGCGCCAGTACCGCCTGCAGGCACAATCACTCGACCAATGTCATCGCGAATACCGCCGCCATTTTTGAGCGAAATCACCACCGACTGATCGACTGCTTTGGCCAGTGCCAAGTTCGCATCGGCGGTCAAATTACCCAGGTTGGTCTCCTCAATGCGAACGCTGGCGCGAGTCCCGTCGAGGTACACATCGCTGATGCCAAATACGTTGCTTTCGGCCTCGATGATCACTTCCCGTAAGCTGTCTACAATCGCTTGAATTTCCGGATCTACGAGCCCTTGTGCATTGAGATCTGCAACGCCCTGCTCATCAGCAGCATAAGCGCCGCTGACATCTGCATCGTAGCTATCGGTGATGATGTTGCCATTGGCGTCAAAATCGATGACTAAGCGGCCCACATATTGATAGTTGCCGTCGGTGTTGATAATTGCAATCGGGTTGCCATCAGCGCCTGTCGTGAAAATAGGATATTCACCTTGGGAGGTATCGCCTGGGCGTAGGCGGTCGGTTTCATCCGTGAGAATGGTGTTGGAGCCACCCGCCATAATCACATCAACGCCCGTCAGCCTTGTGGCCAATCGCTGCTCAATGGAAATCTGTTGCATGTGCGAGAGCAGCACCACTTTGTTCAAGCCAGGATTGGCTTCTAGCAGGGCATCGACATCTTTTTGGATCTCGGCAGCTAAGGCGTCAATTTGTTCATCGGTTGGATCACCATCGAAATCGGCGGGCAAAACAGTAACATTGCCAGCACTTGAAATCGAGGTAATGGTGGGGGTGGTGGCACCGACCACGCCGATGGATTCACCATTGACATCGATCACAACGCTCGCGGCCAGACTGTTGGGTCGAGGCGCTTGTCCATCTGGTACCACCAGCGGGGCCAAGTTGGCATCTGTGCTGAAGTCAAGGTTGGCGCTGAGGTACGGAAAGGCGCTGCCGACAAAGGACTCATCCACCTCAGGGGTAGTCGGATCATCGGTTGCGCCAGCAATCAGGCCAGCGAGTACGGCAGTGCCGTTGTCAAATTCGTGGTTGCCCAAGGCGATCGCCTGAAAACCCAGCTCATTTTGAATCAGGATATCAGCTCGGCCTTTTGCCCCGAACACTCGCTCAGAGGCGTCGTAAACCAAGCCGGGGATGAAGGCATCGCCGGAAGAGAGCACCAGCGTGTTGTCTGCCTTGCCGTCGTTACCCAAATCTTGCGCTTTTAGCGCGTTGAGCACCGCAGAGAAATTAGGTGCATCGATTAAAGCGGGAATGCCTGCTTCTTGATCGGCTGTGTGCAGAATCTCGAGGGTGAAAATATCCGACATGGGTTCTCCTAATTCAATACTGGTCAGTAATGGATCGTGATCAGATGCGCGGCTGTCAGTCTCTGCAAATTCTGAATTGACGTGGACGATATCAAACGTGCTGCTGCCTGCTAGGCTATTGCTCACTAAAATGTGATCGAGCGATTGGGAATTGCCTTGGAAGTTGAAGGTATAGCGCTCGTTTTCAGCCAAGGTATTGGTGAGGTTGGTTAAGCCTGCCTCGGTTTCAAGTTCAACTACAGGTGAAACAAACTCAAACTCATTCAAATCACCCAATACCACTACGTTGGCATTGGCATTGGCGGCCAAAATGTCAGAGACATAGGCCTGCACCGCATCGGACTGGGCTTGACGTTCATCTAAGCTGCCGTTGACGGTGACATCTTCTTGGCGTGCGGTAAAGTCTTGCTCGACTCCGAAAATCGGCGCGCTGCCGCCTTTAGAGGAGAAGTGGTTGTTTACCACGGTGACGGCTTCACCGTTGAACAAGAAGGTCGCCGAGAGCGGTAGGCGGCCACCTTCAAAGGCCTCACCGGCAGCTTGGCTACCGATGGTTTCTACAGAGTCTGCCACTAGGCTGACCCGCTCAGCGTTGTACAGGTAGGCGGTGCGAATGTTGCCACCGGGCTGGCCGCCGCTGCTGTTGTCGGTGATGAAGGCGTTGTCAATGACGCTGTAGGTGGGGCCACCGGCAGCGCGATCGCATCGGCTAAAGCCTGTAAGGTTTCACTGGCGGAAACGGTGCCGTCATCCACCGAGCCGCTATTGTCTTGAATTTCTTGCAGGGCTACAATGTCGGGGCTTTTGAGGCTGTTGACGATTTGCAGTGCGATCGCGGCAAAGCGACCATCCGCCACATCGCTGTCTCCGTCAGCGTCATTGGGATCCAAATTGAGCACGTTGTAGCTTGCCACCGTGAGCTTGCTATCGGTGCCGACAATCTCGGTGACCTCAGCGCTCAAACCCGCATCAGTGACCGTAAAGACTTCTGTAGGATAAATCTCAAAATTACCAAAGCCATAGCCCACCACGCCGGTGACATTGCCGAGCTGATCGCCCGTATTCACCTGCGGCAGGGAGAAACCGGGCAAAATGCCGGTATCTTCGTCAATTTGGACTTTCTCAGGGTTAAAGTCATCAGGGCTGATGTTCAAGGTGCCGCGATCGCTAATTCCCGTTGCATCTGCGCCGCCATCGACCACCGCGAAGATTTCCCCAAAGCGGCTAGTTCCACTGACGGCCACCGCCGCCTGCGCCGTCACCCGCATTCCCTCTAGAGACTCAAAGAAATCAATGCCATCTGTTTCCGGCTCAAACGCGCCAAAGGCATCATCATCGATATTTTCGCTGGGCAAGCTCCGACCCCCCGCGCCTAAAATGACCGCTGCAGGCAAAGCATTGCCCGTAGAAAGGACGGTAATTTGCGGGCTACCGCTAATTTGAGTGGTTGAGAGATTGCCCGTCTCTGCGCCGCCAGGAATAAACTCACTGACACTGCCAGCCACTTGCAATTCATCGCCCACCGACACACCGGGCGCACTGCCAGTGAAGACAAACAGCGCATCAGACGTGGCAATGTTGTCATCGCCCGTGGCATCTTGCAAGTAAAATCCGTTGGTATCTACAGCCGTCACGATGCCTGTGGTCGTCACCTCTGTGCCCACCAGCGCAGAAACATGGCCTGCCCCTTGAATCTCATAAATGGCGGTTAGTGTCGGTTCTACAGCCGGTGCGCCATTGCCCGGAGAACCCACTGCAGGGACATCACCGCTGCTGCCCCCCACCGCATTCGTAGCCACTGCGCCATTTGCACCGGCCACGCTGTATTGAGCCAGCGTCACATCATAGGACGCCCCATCGTTTTGCTCGGCCCCTGTGTAGGCTTCCGAATCCACAATTGTCTCTACGGCCGGGGTGCCGACAAACAAATTCACCGCATCGGCATCGCCTCCTAGGCCAGCACCATCGACATAGCCCACTTTGACATTGCTCAAATCAATGACTGGCCCCCACACGGCTATAAAGGCATCCGCGTCAGCCTGATTGCCAATCACCACCACGACCGATTGACCCGGCTCAATTCGGCTAATGCCCTGAATGGGATCAGCCGTTGTCGGATCAGCCGATTCATCGTCATAGAACAATCCAGGCTCGGTGGCCGCATCCCAAGCTGCAGTGCCCACATTGGTAATTTCAAACCAATCTTCGGTGACATCACTACCGGCTTGACCGGGCCACATTTCGGTAATTTGCAGATCAAAATCAGCGCCACCATTGCCGCCACCGTTGCCGCCACCATCGGCGCTATTCACTGCCCCTTTGCTCGCCGCGCTCGGCCCGCTCCAAACCCCATCAATCAGTTGGAGTGACTGCCCAATTGGCGTTGAGCCCGCCTCAGCAACGCCAATATCCGTGCTGGTCAGGCCATCGGCTGGGCCGCCAACGGCCGTAAAGCTGCCTTCGTAGCTGATAAATTCGACAACCTCACCACTGGGATTGACCAAGGCAATGCCATCGGGGCTACCGTTTTGAATGCCGTTAGTCGCATAGTCAATCACCACAGTGCCTTGGCCATTGGCTTGGTCGGCCACGACTCCAGAGAGCGACTGGCTATCGTAAGGGGCACCGCCGTTGCCGTTGTAAAGCACAATTTGCCAGCCGCTCAGGTCAGTGCCCGCCGCCGCTGTCAGCTCAATAAATTCGCCGGTATCGGTGCCTTCGTTGTCGTAGTGAAACTCGCTGATGAAAACAGCGGGCGGCAAGACAACATCACCCCCAATTTGATAAATGGCCACCGTATTCGAGACCTCGTTGGCCACCGTTAGCAGCGGCAGCCCATTCGGGCTATCGGCTGCAGAAATAAACGTCAGCCCTTCAGGCGCAACGTCCTGGGGGCTGCGGGCGTATTGAATAAATTCAGGCTGAGTCGGATTAGACAGGTCATACACCAGCACGCCACCACCAGCGCGCTCTAGCCCAACAAAGGCATAGGGCTTGCCGTCAATCACGCCTGTGGTAATTGCTTCAGGCTCTGCGCCTTTGTTGTCGGAGCGAGTATCGACTGCGTTGGGATCGCCATCATTGGCATTGAACAATTCTGGCGTCAGGGCTGCGGTGATTTGAGCAATTTCATCGCCGCTGTCAAAGACGATATTGCCTTTGCTGTCGAGCACGGAAAAAGAACGACCGCCGTAGGCGACCAACCGATCCAAATCGCCATCTCCGTCAATGTCGCCATCTATTGAAGAAAGCGTCAGGCGACCTAGTTTTTCGTCTGCAGCAAAGTCAGAGCCAACTGTTTCGCTCAGTGATGCGACTAGAGCTGGATCGAGAGAGAGCCCACTGCGCCCCAAAGAGGCGACATCGGCAATATCTTTTAGACGAATGGCATCGCCCCGTCCGGCTGCGTCTGCATCGCCGCGATCATCCCCTTCATTGGCAATCACATAAAATGTTTCACCATTGACTTCAAAAGCTGCAATCGAATCGGGCATGTACAGGCCAAATACGGGCTGCGGAGAAATGTTGATAGCGCCGTCGCGATCGCTCGCATCTAGTCCATTGCCCGCCGCAAAATCAATAATGCCGAGCTGCACAGCATCTAGCCCTGCAACCACGCCAAAGTCGTTGTCGTTGAGGACGGCTAGTCTGCCGTCGGGCAATAGCGCTAGTCCTTCTGTTTTATCTGTTGGGATATAGCCAATCGAAGGCAGGTTAACCACCTTGGTTTTATTCACCGGCTGAATGCCCAAGGCCGCCAAGCTATCGGGTGTTTGCTGCTCTAATGTGAGCGCGCCAAAGTCTTGATTTAAGACATTGGTGGCCCCTTTAAGATTCACTTCAAAGACAAACTGTTGTCCGGTGTTAGAGACATCGGAATCACGCTCTACGACAAAGAATTTGCCGTCGCCAGCAAACACCGCATCGCCAATTTTATCAACGGTGTCACCCACTTCTGGTTTTTGCAGCAGATAGACATATTCGGCCACAGGAGTGCCTGTCGCCGGGTCGATACCAATCATGCGGATCACTTCGGAGGCATCGCCTGTGGCGCGATCAGGATTGTTGAGTGGCGTCTGAATAAAGGCATAAAAAATGCCGGTTTCACTGTCGAGGGCGGCTCCTTCAAAGCCGCGATTGGCGCGGCGATTGAGATAGTCGGCGGGCAGGGTTTCGCTCCCAAAGTCTCCTACGGCGAAGGTGCTGCCCGGATTCGCCGCATTGGCTTGCTCGGCAGTTCCGGCGGGCACAAATCGGTTGAGCAACGTGCCCGTTGGATCAAACTGGTAAATCGCCGGACGATACTCGTCTACCATCAAAAGTTGCCGTTGCCATCGCGCAAAATACTTTCAAGATCTGCGCCTAGGGGGTCGTAGTCAGTGCCAAAGGTATCAAATCCGTCTAGGCCGGGTAAATCTACCGGGTTACCGACCGCATCTACGGCTTTTTCATCTACGCCAGGGATATTGGGCAAGCCGGTAATCGCTGTCCCATCTGCCCGACTCAGTAAGATTTGCTCGGTGATAGTGATTTGACCGGTGGCTTCATTGAGTTCAAAGGCGACGACCCTAGCTTGATAGTCGGGCAGCAGAAAAGATCTAGCGCCGTTGATCACATCGCCATTGGGGCCGCGGTCGGGCACGGCGAGAAATTTGAGGTTGCCATTGTCGGCAACGCCATCGTAGTAAAGGCCGGAAAACCCCCTAGCTCGATGGTTTGGCCATCAGCAGTGGTGAGCGCGGTGCCATCGTTGGCAATATCGCCTCGGTTGACAAAGTCATAGGTGGTGACGTTGGCAAATCCTTTGCTGAAGTCTTTTAGGCCCAAGGGCTGAATGGCTTCGACGGTAGCGCTAGCGATATCGATAATCGCGATCGCATTGTTTTCTTGCAGGGTGACAAATGCTTTGGTCCCATCTGGCGATACGGCAATGTATTCTGGCTCGACATCTTCAGCCGTATTGGCATCAGGAAAAATTCTTACCCCGTCGGCGCGCAAATCAGCCTCTTTGCCAATAAATCTGGTGAAATCAGCCGTGGCTACGTTGGCCTGAGTGAGGCTGCCAAAATCTCCAGAAACATCAATGATGCTCACCGAACCTTCTGGATCAATTACGCTGTAAGAGCCATCTGCATTGACTGTGACATCGGCTTCGCCTTCGTTGGCTACTAGCACCTTGGTGCCATCGGGCGTAAAAGTAACCATGTCGGGCAGCGATCCGACGACGAATACCTTAACGGCCTCTAAAAGATCGCCACCAGCGGCTGCGATCGCTGTCGCGGCATCCAAATCGACTAGCGCAACAACCCCAGGGTCGGTTGTTGTTTCAGCTTCTAGGGCCACTGCTAAAAGGCCATTTTTAAAGGCAATGCTATTGGCACCTGCAAGCGGTGCGCCAAACTGAGCAATGTCAAACGAAAGCGCCTCTACAGGCGCATTGGGGTCGCTGATGTCAATAGCCTGGAGGGTGGTGTTGCCACTGACGATGTAAAGCAACTGCCTAGTGCTGTCATAAGCTGAAATTTCAGCGCCTATTGTGCTCGTAAAGCTGCCGATTTTGGTGAGAGAGAGTGTCATAGCCTTGCCTATATACCTAAAATTCTGTTGCGTATCGTGCTGAGACGGCTTTACTGCTTTGTTTTATGGCTTATATTGATGCTTACGCCTGATGACTCTTTCAAGCTGGACTCCTTCAAGCTGGACTCCTTCAAGCTAGACTCCTTCAAGCTAGACTCTTTCGAGGCTGACTTATCTCCAAAACTATCGGCTCTAGAAATCGGTTGCTAGAAATCGGCGACTTAGAAAAGTCCTAGGAATTGAGCTTCCTAGAGATACGGCTTTCTAAAGATAAAGCCTTCCTAGAGATACGGCTTTCTAGAGATACAGCTTCATAGCGATAAAGCTTCATCGCGATAAAGCTTCCGAGAAATAGAGTGCCTGGAGATAAGGCCAAAAAAACTTGCAAGAGAGAAATTGCTCAATACTCAATAATGACCTACAAAACAAACATAAAACCTAGTGGCAGCCCTGAATTGAGTCAGTGTCTGCGAGCTGATATAGCAGACACAGATACACGCTGAATCGACCGAAGTGACGCGCCTTTACGCCTTTAAATCGCTATTTCTGTTGGCGGCCTGTTTAAGCTAGCAAAGATCGGGATGGGCGAGGTAAAGATAAGGTTATGGCAAGGTTATCAGTGAGTGATTGGTTCGGCTTTTGCTTTATTAGCGGTATTTTGCGAGATCTTTCAAGCTGATTTTCATAACCTAATTTTCATCTTCTCTTAACTTTCAAATTTCTTTTTCCTTTTACTGTTGATTAATAGGTGCTCGAAAATAAAAGATTAATTGAAAGTCTGCAAGAAAGTCGGCAAGAGATTGTTTTATATTGTTTTATTAAAGCTTCTTTATACACAAGTTTTATAAAACTTCCTCCCAAACTTCCGACACAGCCCTCTTAAGCTCATCGCTTGTGGTCAACCCCTTGTAAATCAGCACTTAAAGAAAGCAGAAGAAGAGTTTAATGGAGCTTTCAGTCGTTATTTGTACATACAACGGGGCGCAGCGGTTACCTCAAGTATTGACAAGGTTACAGCAACAGCAGCAGCCCAATTGTGATTGGGAAGTCTTGGTTGTTGATAATAACAGTGGCGATCGCACCGCCGAAATCATCCGTACTTTTCAGTCCAGTTGGCCGCTTGAGGTGCCTTTGCGCTACAGCTTTGAGCCTCGGCAGGGGCTTGCTTTTGCCCGTCGCGCGCCATTCAAGACACCCACAGTCCGCTGATCGCTTTTTTGGATGATGACACCTTACCCGAATCGGATTGGGTGAGTGCAGTCTTTGACTTTGGCCAGCAGCATCCTCAAGTGGGGGCCTACGGTAGCGCCATCAAAGGGCTATACCAAGTGCCACCGCCACCGGGCTTTGATCGCGTAGCAGCTTGTTTGGCCATTATCGATAGGGCGATCGCCCGTTTCGCTATGCCCCTAGTCGAGGGGTGTTACCGGCAGGCGCAGGCATGGTGATTCGGCGGCAAGCGTGGCTCGAGCAAGTCCCGGCTGTCCCGGCTTTAAGCGGCGTTAAAGCCGGTAGCCTGAAGGCCAAAGGTGAAGATGTTGAAACCCTCAGCTACATTCGTCGAGCTTGGGAAATTTGGCATAATCCGGCGATGAAGCTAGGCCATGTGATTGGTAAAGAGCGGCTAGAGCGTGACTATTTGCTCAATTTATTTTGGCAAATAGGGCTGAGCCGTTGCCCTTTAAGAAGGGTGCAGTATCGCCGGTGGCAGTGGCCGCTAATGCTGGCGCTCTATAGCATCAGCGATTTGAGAAAATTCTTAGTTGCTTTAGGCCGTCATGGGTCTTGGCGGCATGTTGCCGTCAAAGGGGGGCTTGCTAGCGCGTTCAGGGCAGATGCATTTAGCACCGTAGACGCTTGTGAACTTTCCCTTTTGCTGGGCAGTTTGTTGAGCCCTGTATTTTATCATCGCCGCTCCAATGGCCGCATCAAGGGGTCATGCCAGCAGGCAAAGCCGGTCACTAGGCCCTCTCATCCCAGTGCTGCCAACTTTTCAGCGGTAGCAGGTCAGCGTTGCCCGTGACTTGGTCATCCCTTGTGCCCCCCATTTTTTTCTACATTCCGCCTGCGCTATGGCCTGCTGAGGATCTGCCCACCTATGCCGATCAAAATTGGGCTGGCTATGGGTTGGGGATCTATGCTTGGACGGTGCAAACTTACCTCAAGTTACGCTCAGCAGGGCTAACTTGTGAGCTAACCTATCAGCTCCCGGCGGAGGGCATTGTGTTTTGTCATAGCAACGCTCTCCGCGCTGCAGCGCTCTCAACAACAGCGGCGGCAGCACCACGGCGGCTGTTAGTCTGTATGAAGGCAGAATCGCCTTTGAGTGCGATCGCGCCAGTGCACATTGTTCAAAATCCGATAGAAGCCTCCCCTTCTGCAAACTGCTACTATATTCCTCACTGGCCCCAACCGCAGCTCATTGCTCGCGATCGCGCCCGAGCGATCGCTTTGAATCCCTTGCTTTTTTTGGCCATGAAGATAATTTGACGGCTGAACTAAAATCATCTGCTTGGCAATCGGCCCTAGGCGATCGCCATCTCAGTTGGCAAGTCATTGCCAATACCAACCGCTGGAATCAATACAACAATGGTCTTAGCACTAGCTGGAACAACTATGCCAATATTGATGCGATTGTGGCCGTGCGCTCATTTGATCCACGGCACAGATGGCTTACAGGGATGTTTTCGGGTGGGTTCAAAAGTAAGCCCGCCACTAAGCTGTATAACGCTTGGCTCGCTGGAGCCATCCCCATTTTAGGGGTCGAAAGCGCCTACCGAGAGACAGGCCAGCGCGGACAAGACTATATGGAGGTCAAGTCCTTTAAGGGCTTGTTAAATTGTTTAGATCGCTTAAAAAGTGATGTAGACTGGCGGCGATCGCTACTTGAACAGGGCCAACAGCGCGCCCAAGGCTTCACTGCCGACAAAATTGTGCGCAAGTGGCAGGTGTTCATTGAGGCCGTAGCCATACCGACTTATGCCGAATGGTGTGACTATTCCCCAAGGCAGCGGCAACAGGCATTAATTTTTTCTCGTCTTGCCAATTATCGAGACAGATTAGCAAGGCGAGGACAAAGAATATTCAACGTATGATCAACGTATGAGAATATTCAACATGTGACAGTTAAAATTCGATATAGATCACCATAAATCAAGACTATCAAGACCAATAGATTGACAAGACCAATAGATTGACAAGACCAATAGATTGACAAGACCATGGAAGATTCGCAAGAATTCCGCATGTTTTGAGCTTTTCTGTCAAAACCTCAAATTCCCAGCTTAGTTCTGTATTTTGCAAAGAAAATATCTTATCTTCAACAGCCCTTAATCTGAGCTTGTATTCCTTTTCTTCCTCTAATAATCTATCAGACTGAGATTTGAATTTTTCCATTGTCTTAGTGTAATTTTTCTGTCTTCTCATAGCCTCTTCGACAAGGCTCTCATGCCCTCTTTGTCGGGCTATTTCAGCCCTCTTCTCCCATGAATCTGCATCTTCCTGTGCTTTTGATTGCTGTTGTTGCATACGTGCTCTTTTTGCAACATGCCTAGCTGTTTCTTGTCGAAGCTCTATCAGCTCTTCTTGCGCATCGATAATGCCGATTTGGGACTGGGAACCTTTTCCCAAAATGATGCCGTGAACTGGGAATAGAGCAGTCGGAAAATATCCTCTGGAAATCCCTAAAATCATGAATATAAAAAGCGTCAAAGCGAGAAATAAAACAATTTTAAAAAAGCGAAAGCATAAACGGAAAGGCAAGAACAAAATTGATAGAATTACAAGATTCCATGTATCTTGATCAATTAGTTCATCATCCCAAGTCAGTATTTGGCTGCGAAGTTGATTAATTGGTGCTATAGACCAGCCTAAACGATATCCAGGAATCCAAATATTCCACCCTGTTTTTTTCCCAAAAGCATTCCAGGCTTTTTGCGGCGTGCCAGTATTAGCCTTAGCCATTTCCCAAAGCTCGGATTGAACACTCCATCCAAATCGTCCGCCGCTATGTTGTCTCCAGAGTTGATCAATCGTATGCAAATCAGGGCAAGGAATTTCTTTGATATCATCAACACTAAGCCATCCTTCAATCTGTCTATTGAGGATTTTTAGAATAATGTGATTGGTAATTTTGTCTGCCTTACGCCACTTTTGCTCATGCAAAAGATGATCTAACTCAGTATAGTCAATTCCTACGGATGAAGCGAAATCAACAAAAATTCGAGAACTTTTAGGCTGTTGTAGTCTCGGCCAAAAAAAACTCGGTCTTTTCGTCTGTGATTTTTTTTGATTGCTAACGCTCGGTTCGTTGGGTAAAATACTCAGCCAATCTCGTACAGATTGAGGTCGTTCACTGGGCTCTAATGCCATACCTGTCAAGATAGCTGAGTTTAGTCGGTCGCTAATACTTTCAATTTTTCTCTGCTCTATCTTGAAATGTTTTCTATCGGCAGCTTCTACAGGTGGCTCCCCGGAAAGCGCAAAGTATAGGGTTGCCGCTAGGGAATAAATGTCTACTGTGGGTTTTCCATCACCCTCTCGACCTTGCTCATAGGGAGAGAATGCTTTAGTTCGGGCTTCATTAATGGTTTGAGGCTGACGGCTTGAATTCTCTTCAACAATGGTTGTAGTGACATTCTCCGTCACGCTATCTGATGGAGAAATTGGCATGGCAATTCCAAAATCAATCAGGATTGCCATGCCATTTTGCTGGCGAATAATGTTCCCAGGCTTGACATCTCGATGTACGAAGCCTGCGACATGTAATGCTACTAGGGCTTCTCCGATTTGGCGAATGCAGGCAATTGCTTCTCTTTCTGGGAAGAGCCTATTCTCCTTTTTTAACCGATTTATCAAATCTTCTAGACTTTCACCAGGAACAAACTCCATCACTAAATAAGGCCGTTCATTTTCGACAAAATAATCATAAATTCTGACAATGTTAGGATGCCGTAATTTAGAGATTTCAGCCGATATGGCAACTTCCTGCTGAAAATTTTGAAGACCAGTTTCAGCAGGTGTCTTAATCACAACGGTATGGCTTAAATGACTGTGAGTCGCCTGACAGGTGATTCCAAATGGCCCCTCCATTAAGACCCGCTCAATAATATATTTTCCTGCTTGTAATGTTTGGCCTTTAACTAAAGTCATTACGCCCCTTAGTAAATTACAGATAAAAGCAAAGCGTTACGTAACAACCCTATGAAGGTGATTCAGGTGATGTAGCACTACTCTGTGCTGGATTGTCAGAAGAATGAGGTGTGGGCGTCGGTGAAGGGCTAGGAGAGGGTTTATTGAGCATAGGGATTAGAGCCGATATGCCTGCAACCGCAGCTCCTAAGGCAGCAATTAACGCTATGATAGTGCCTACTATCCATTTCCAATCGACAGGTTTCGGGTCTGGGCTGGGTTCGGCAGATGTAGTTGGTGTCACACTCGGGTCTATCAGATCAAGTGATATAAGCCACTCACGCATCGATTGAGGTCGATCACTAGGAGACAGTTCTAGCCCCCTCATAATTTGTTGACTCACATTCGGGGTAATGCTGTTGTCTAAATCCAGTGGAGATCGCAAAGGAATGCCATCGTCTTTTCTTTTGGTGGCACTAATAGGAGGTTGTCCAGTCAACAGATCGTAGAGAGTTGCTGCTAAGGCGTAAATATCAGTGTGAGGCCCTATGTCACCATCATATCGAGAGTAAAGCTCAGGTGGCGTATATCCTTCAGCAGCATAGTCTGTTTTCGCTTTTGCTAGATCAGCAGCGGTCAAATCGCGATTGAACTCAAGGGCTAGCCCAAAATCAATTAAAACAGCCTCGCTTTTTCCATGTCGTGTGCGCACTAAAATATTATTGGGTTGGACATCTCGATGCACTAGATTATTTTCATGGACTACGATTAGTGCTTCGCCGACTTGCTTAATATATTGCAAAGCTATTGCTTCAGGAACCTTCGGCTCATCCCGCGCGGCTAGGCTAACGCCTCCGATATATTCCATTGCAATGCAATATCTATCGCCTTCTAAAAAAGGCCGACCTGATTTTACAATGTGTTTATGCTTGCACTCAGCTAACTTTCCAGCTTCTTGAATAAATTCATTGTTTAACTTGTTGAGCTTATCCGGTGAGCTAATCGAGTTAAGATAGCTCTCACTGAGTGTTTTTATAACTAGGCGAGTGCCATCTTTATGTTTGGCTAAGTATGTGGTTCCAAAGCGCCCTGTTCCTAATTCTTTTTCAATAGTGTATTCACCGTTTTGGAGTAAGTGTCCTGATGGCCAGTTCATAATATTATCAATAACTTATGCAGATAAATTTTAGCAAGAGATCGCTTTACATCAACATATAGAAACGTATAGATGATTTTTAGATGATTTGGTGAGATGATTTTGATGAGATGATTTTGGTGTAATCTTTTACACCTAACTTTTATCTAAAAATTAAAGATGTTTTAGGAAAGTGCTCGTTAAACAGTCTGGTTCAATACTGTGTCTTACTGTGTCTTACTGTGTCTTACTGTGTCTTACTGTGTTTTGTGATGTTCAAACTTCATTTTTGATTGGATGAAACTGTACTACTATCAGCGGCCTGACAGTCAGCCCAATTTTGGCGATGAGCTAAATCACTGGCTGTGGCCTAAGCTGCGCGCCGATTTGTTTGACCAAGATGCCTCAACTGTGTTTGTTGGTACAGGTACCTTACTCAATGACAAATTGCCAGCGCGAGTACAGCCCGCTAAAAAGCTGGTGGTTTTTAGTACGGGGGCTGGCTATGAGCAGCCGCTCAAATCCATACCTGCTAGCTGGGAGATTCACTGTGTCAGGGGGCCGCTGTCGGCGCAGCAGCTAGGCTTACCGGCCGAAAAGGCGATCGCAGATGGGGGGCTTCTAGTCGCCAAGGTCTTTACCCCCGTAGGGACTCGCCAAGGCACCAGCTTTATGCCCCATATCCACAGTGCTAATGCCGCCGCGCCCTTGTGGCAGCGAATATGCGAGCAGGTCAATATTCGCTACATCGATCCGCGATCGCCTTTAGAAAACATCATGCAGTCCATTGGTACTAGTGAGCTGGTGTTAGCAGAGGCTATGCACGGGGCGATTGTCGCCGATGCCCTGCGCGTGCCTTGGCTCCCAATCGTGACCACCCCTCGCATTTACGCCTTCAAGTGGCAAGATTGGTGTGCTTCTATGGGGCTGACCTATTGCCCTTATCGGCTGCCGCCTCTGGTGGACTATCCCCGTTGGGGAAAGGGCTTGCGTTCAGGGGCGGCGGTTGCTCGGCATTGGCTCGGTGCAGGCGGCGGTTGGCAAGGGACGATTTCCACCGTGCAATATGGTCTCTCTGCTGACGACTCGATAATTGCAAAAATGTTGGACAAGTTGTTGAATAATCTGGCTGATAATCTGGCTGATAATCTGGCTGATAATTGGGCCAAACAACACCCCTCTCTGAGCAGAGACGAGATCTTTGAGCAGCGCCTAGATCGCCTACAAACTTGTCTTGAGAGCCTTGCCTAGCTCAACTGTTGTAATAATCGCGCGTCCCTCTATCGTTAAGGGCTTCTCCTAAGCGACTAAGGGCGTGAATATAGGCGGATGTTCTGAAGGAAACATCGTATTTATCCGCAAGCTGCCAAATGGTTTCAGCTTCGGCGGTAATGCGCTCTAGCAATTCTTTTTCCACCTGAGCAAGCTGCCAATAGAGTCCGCTGCGATTTTGCACCCATTCAAAATGGCTCACCATTACCCCCCCTGCATTGACTAAAATATCGGGGAAAAGGGAGATGCCTTTGGCCTCCAAAATAGCGTCTGCATCCGCGCTCACTGGGCCGTTAGCGACCTCAAAATATATTTGGCTTGAATGCGATGGGCGTTGTCTACGGTGATTTGATTTTCTAATGCGGCAGGCACCAAAATATCCACATCCAAAGAAAGCAGTTCTTCATTGGTGACATTGTCATGTTCAACAATATTGCAAACGCTGTCTTTGCAATAGACAGCCTTCATGGTGTGATGGGTTTGCTTAAACTGTTGAATATCTGGGATCTGTAGTCCGCCGCTGTTGTAAATGCCTCCACGAGAGTCACTGACCGCTACAACTTTATAGCCTGCGTCATAGAGCTGACGGGCAATCACACTGCCCGCATTGCCAAATCCTTGAACCGCGACGCTCAGTGATTCGGGTGATTTGCCGAGCTTTTCATCATCGCTTGCAGGACAAAAAATGCGCCGGTACCGGTGGCTGTGTTGCGCCCTAGGCTGCCGCCCATACTGACCGGTTTGCCGGTGATCACCGCAGGCGATCGCCGCCCTTGAATGATGCTGTATTGATCCATCATCCAGCCCATGATCATCGGGTTGGTATACACATCCGGTGCGGGAATGTCGAGATCGGGGCCAATGAAGGGTGCGATCGCATCAATATATCCCCGACTCAGCCGTTCTAATTCAAACTTGGACAGTTCCTTCGGATTGAGGGTAATTCCGCCTTTGGCACCACCAAAGGGCAAATTCACCGCCGCACACTTAAACGTCATCCAAAACGCCAGCGATTGCACCTCATCCAACGACACCTGAGGATGGAAGCGAATCCCTCCCTTGGTTGGCCCCCGCGTATCGTCGTAGCGCACCCGATACCCTTCAAACACCCGCAGCGAGCCATTGTCCATGCGCACCGGAATGGCCACCTTTAAGCTGGCTTTGGGAAACTTTAGCCGCTCTGTTGCATCCTCTGAAATCGGCGCATAGTGAGCCGCTTTTTCTAAGCGGCGGCTGGCATCGGTAAGTAGGGCAGCAGGCATAAGGGGAGTCCTTTTGCTATTTTGGGGTTAATACTTCTCCTGAATTGTGACCATAAGCCCGGTCAATAGGCGTCAAACGCAAGAGATTTTTAAGGTGATGTCTACAATTCTCAACTAGCGGACGAGGGTTTGACAAGATTTGAACAACCAAGTATGGCCTGTACCGGATGCATTCGGTATAGGCTACTCACTTGGCCTGTTGTCCTGCAAAGGTTTCACCAAAATATCTGTACTCTAGCCAA
>JAAUPS010000063.1 GCA_012033015.1 Phormidesmis sp. RL_2_1 | reverse complement strand
GGCTGGCAGATGCGCATGGGATTGGGCAAAGTGCTGCTGCAATCTCCTGATTTGGCTGCTGCTCGATGAGCCGACTAACCATTTGGATTTAGAGACTATTGAATGGCTGGAGAATTACCTCAAGGGGCTGACGATCCCCATGGTGATCGTTTCCCATGACCGGGAGTTTTTAGATCGCCTATGCACCGCCATTGTTGAAACAGAGCGCGGCGTTTCAACCACTTATTTGGGCAACTACAGCGCCTACCTTGTTCAAAAATCTGAGAACGCAGCCGCGCAGCTCAGCACTTATGATCGTCAGCAAAAAGAACTGGCCAAGCAACAGAGTTTTGTCGATAAGTTTCGCGCTAGTGCCACTCGTAGTACTCAGGCAAAAAGCCGCGAAAAACAGCTTGCCAAAATAGAGCGGGTTGAAGCGCCTACTGCGGAGCTAAGAGGGCTCCAGTTTCAGTTCCAACCTGCTCCTCGTAGCGGTAGGGAGGTGGTGACTATCCGTGATATGAGCCATACCTATGGCGATAAAATTTTATTTTTAGGGGCTTCGTTGGAAATTGAGCGGGGCGATCGCATCGCTTTTGTTGGCCCCAACGGTGCTGGAAAATCTACGCTGTTGCGACTGATTACGGGCCTAGAAACCCCTGACGATGGGATTGTGGCCATGGGAGCGCACAATGTATTGCCCGGTTACTTTGAGCAAAATCAGGCGGAAGCACTAGATCTTTCCAAAAAGGTAATGGATACCATTCACGACGAGGTGCCTGATTGGACAAACGAAGAAGTGCGCACGCTGCTAGGCAGATTTTTGTTTAGTGGGGATGCGGCTTTTAAGTCAGTAGAGGCCCTCAGCGGTGGGGAAAAGGCCCGGCTCGCATTGGCCAAAATGCTCTTACAGCCCGCTAACTTGTTAATTCTTGATGAGCCGACCAACCATCTCGATATTCCCGCTAAAGAAATGCTGGAAAATGCCCTCAAAAACTACGATGGAACCGCCCTGATCGTTTCCCACGATCGGTATTTTGTCTCTCAAGTCGCCAACAAAATTGTCGAAATCAGAGATGGGGATTTGCGCTTGTATCGCGGAGATTACCGCTACTACCTCGACAAGGTCGCTGAAGAAAAAGAACGGGCCAGATTAGAAAAAAATGAAGCAGAAAGAGCTGCTAAGACCTTGGCCAAACGTCAAAAGCAGCGATCGCAGCAGGCAGAAAAGCGAAAAGCCAAAGCGACTGCCAAAGGCGCTGGATAAAAGCTGTTGGGCAGTGCCCAATCCATCTAGAAACATTCAGCGTTTGAGGCCCTACAGGTCGTTTTCACTGAGGTTGGTCTTTCAATAAAAGGGGACTCGTGGTAAATAATTACTAGCTACTGAATATTTTTTTAAAAATTTGATGGCAATGCAGTCCCTTGCATTCGTTTTGCTTCTTTTAATTCACTAATAAAACCTGTAATTTCAACCGTTTTTAAAACACTGGCGTTATTATTTTAGTGCTTTGGCTCAGAGCTTTGAGCATAGTTAATCGAATAGGTACGGTGTTTTTGCTTCCTGGGGTATCCAAATTTGCTAAGGCATCTGTCATTTTGGCGCTACCTTTTGTGAAATCAAGGCTTTGTTGTTAGGCGCTGGTTGATACCTATTTATCACTGGTTTAGCACGGGTAGGGTTTCACTTTCGCCTTTAGAAATGCGGACTTTCGCCTTTAGAAATGCGGACTTTCGCCTTTAGAAATGTGGAAATAGTGGGCACCTAGCTAGCTCGATGGTTAGGTCGGAAGCTAAGTAGGCTGCTCAATTGTTAAGCCTCTGTTAAGCCTCAGTCGTGAAGCCTCAGTTTGAAGCCTGAGTAGTGGCACCGGCACAAAACTTGTGATAATTATTTTTTTATTCTTAAATTTGTAGGACTGCTGCTGAGCTGATGCTTGTGCCTTAAAGGCCAAGAACTTTTGTTAGGTTGACTAGCACAAAGGGCAAAGCCACTGAGCGAGCAACGCACCTCAAAAGATCTGGAGCTTTGCGGTTTGACCTAAGGAGCTTTATCGCTTCTCAGAGCAAGCGGCCTCAAACTGTTGCAACTTGTAGAGGATTTTCTGGTATGGCACACTCGCCTATTTATCCCATGGTGCTCGTGATATTAGACGGGTGGGGATGCCGGGAAGACAACCATGGTAACGCCGTTAATCAGGCGAATACTCCCGTGATGGACAGCTTGTGGGCTGCTTACCCCAGTACTACTATCAATACCTCTGGGAAAGATGTCGGCCTGCCTAACGGGCAGATGGGCAACTCCGAAGTCGGCCATCTCAATATTGGCGCAGGGCGGGTCGTGCCCCAAGAACTCGTCAGAATTTCAGACGCGGTAGAAAATAAGACGATTCAGGAGAACCCTGCTTTGCTGGAAGTGTGCCAGAAGGTTCGCTATGCAGGGAGTAAGCTTCACTTAGTGGGTCTTTGTTCGGAAGGCGGGGTGCATTCCCATCTCAGCCATCTTTTCGGGCTCTTAGAGATGGCAAAAGCCCAAGACTTGTCAGAAGTTTGTATTCATGTGATTACTGACGGGCGTGATACCAAGCCCACAGATGGCATATTGGCTGTACAGAAGCTCCAAGATGCCATTGAGGCAATGGGGATCGGTAAATTAGTCACCCTCAGCGGTCGCTACTATGCCATGGATCGCGACAACCGTTGGGATCGTATTGAAAAGGTCTACCGGGTCATGACTGAAGATGGCCCAGGAATGGGTCACTCAGCGGTAGAGGCGATTCAAGCGTCCTATGATGTGGGGCTCAATGATGAGTTTATCGATCCCATCCGGCTAGCTCCTGGCGCTGTTAGTGCCAATGACGGGGTGATATTTTTTAACTTCCGCCCTGATCGGGCAAGGCAGCTCACACAAGCTTTTGTTAAACGCGATTTCACTGGGTTTAAGCGAGATCCTATTTTGCCGCTGACGTTTGTCACAATGACACAGTACGATCCATCCCTACCGGTAGGGGTGGCGTTTACAGCTCAAAGCTTGGACAATATTTTGGGCGAGGTGATCTCCAAGCAAGGGCTCAAGCAGTTTCGTACGGCTGAAACTGAGAAGTACGCTCACGTCACCTACTTCTTTAATGGTGGATTGGAGGAGCCTTTTGCGGGTGAAGATCGCGAGCTAGTCCCTAGCCCGATGGTAGCTACTTACGATAAAGACCCTGAAATGTCGGCTAGGAAGGTGACGAATGCGGCTATTGGTGCTTTGAATAAGCGTGAGTACTCGCTGATTGTCATGAACTATGCAAATCCAGATATGGTCGGCCATACGGGTAAAATGGAGCCGACTGTGCGGGCATTGGAAGAAGTGGACAAGGAGGTAGGTCGCTTGTTAGAGGCGATCGCCCGCGTCGGCGGCACGGCTTTGATCATTGCCGACCATGGCAATGCGGAATACATGCACGATCAGCAGGGCAGGCCCTGGACGGCGCATACAACCAATCCGGTGCCGTTTATTTTAGTGGAAGGTGAGGGCTTAAAGATTCCTGGCCATGGCTGTGAAGTCCAGCTCCGTGAGGGCGGATGCTTGGCAGATGTCGCACCTACTATCCTTCAGATTTTGCGCATCCCCATTCCCGATGAGATGACAGGTCAGTCGATGATTATCCAGGAAAGCGCTGAATATAAGCCTAACCGCACACCTGTGAAGGTATCGCTTCAACGATGAGGAGAGCCGAGATAGGATAGGATTGGGAAACGAAAAACTCACAGAAAAGCTGGTTTTAGCTCAGCGAATGATTTCTTATGGCAGTAATTACAGTTGTAAAAATAATCTGGGCGATCGCAGCGGTTGGGATATGTGTCCTGGTGTTGCTACACAGTCCTAAAGGCGATGGTTTAGGTGCTCTGGGCGGGCAAGCGCAACTCTTCACCAGCACGAAAAGCGCTGAAGAAACGCTCAACCGGGCAACTTGGCTGTTGACAATTGTATTTATGGCGCTGACGGTGGTACTCAGTGGTGGTTGGCTAGAAGCCGCTGCTAGTTAGACAATGACTTAAGACAGCGACCTCAGGCAGCGACCTCAGGCAGCGACCTCAGGCAGCGACCTCAGGCAGCGACCCAAGCAACGACTGATTAAGGCAACTGCTAAAGGTGAGGGTGAGGGGAAAACGGAGCTTGTTATCTAGGCGTCAGTCACCTGAACGATTTTGATGGGTTGGTTGCCTGCGATCGGATTTAGAGCCCGTTTGCCCGCTTCTGAAAGGGCCTGATAGGCTTTGCCAATAATAATTTGTTCTTCGTTAGTGGGGTGGTGACGATCGGCAAGTGCGCCGCCTACTTTGACCTCAACAGCGACAACCGTATGGGGCGCTAGCGCTAACGGCTTTTCGATTAAGGCAGAACGCAAAGCTTGGCCGTACTGATGTAGGGCTGTTTTATCCATGCCTGTGAGCACGCACATGAACTGGGCTCCGTTTTCGTCTCGGCTATCGCAATATAGCCAAGTATCGAGGGTAACGCTACGACGAATGATGGCAGCGATCGCCACATCTAGCTGAGCATTTTGTTGTGCAGTAGTAGAAACGTCACCTAGCGGCTGTTTGCGATGTGCCTCCACAATCAGCAGACCAATGGAGTCAAACTTAGCATTTCCTGGCTGTAGCTTCATTTGCCTAATCAGGGCCGAAAGGGTTTGGGGCAATACCCGAGCATCCAGCATCCCCGTATTGGTATCGGTGAGATCCAGCGCTTGCAGCAGATTTTCATGACTTTGACGCAGCCGCTCATGGTTGCGGCTTTGGCTGGAAAGCTCCTGCTCGCGCGTTGTCAGTTGACTTTCTAATTCAGCGGCCTGTCGTTTTGTGCGAGAGATGTGCCAGCCTCGTTTTAACAGGGCGGGAATGACCACCAATAACCCTATGAGTACACCCATCGCTAGCGTGGACAGTAGCACAATGGCGAGGGATCCCTGATACTGCCAAACCAACAGGTTAATCGAGACTAGGGTGTTGTTTTGTAGGGCAAAGGCGATCGCAAAAAACGCGATCACAATGGCGGCAACGATCAGAAACGGCATTTTAAAAAATGTCTCCATCGGCAGAACCAGACAGTTTTAGCCTAACCCGTGCTGTGGCCCAAATCTATATCTCTGAGGTCGCATCAGGATCTCTGAGGTTTAGCATGTTGGCTGAAACCATGACGTGACAATGACGTAACAACGGGCCAAGCGGCGCGTGTGTACCCGTTGGCGTAGCCTCGCCGTCGGCGTTATGCATCCGGCACACGCTATATGGCTTCAACCTTTAGGCGCTTCAGCCTTTCGGTCAAAACAGCTAGGTCAAAACAGCTAGGTCAAAACAGCGATCGGCTTCAAAACGCTATAAGGCCGTCATCACTTGGGAGATCAAAGTTGGGGGGACTTGGTTGAGCGCTGCTTGCTGACCGGCAATGCCTAGGCGTTCGTAGTGCGCCTTGATGTTTTCGATTACAGCATTCAGTCGAATAGGGTAAGCAGGATCGTCGGTGTCAATACCCTCTAAGGCTTGCAGGTAGCTATATAAAGATTTGTGCAGACTATTGGCTACCTCGTCTATGGACTGGGTGCATTGCGCCATTTGTCCGTGGACATCCCCTAAGCAGTGATAGATAGCCGCACTGTCTGTAGAACTCAGGGTATGGGTTGCTCGGTTGATCCTGATAGCGGCTTCAAAAGCTGTGATCGCATTCTTTTGGTAGCGTCTCTTTTGCTCAAGGTCGCTGTTGCTGGTCATATGGCCTATGGTATGACCAGTACTGTCATTGGCCCCATGGTTGGCTACGACGTGATAGGTCTTCGACAAATCCCAATAGGCCAACGCCAAGTTGTTGTAAGTGATGGCGCAAGCGCCGGGATCAGCGGTGGGTGTGCGGTAGCGGAGGGCGTCTTGGTATGCTGCGATCGCATATTTTAAAAGCTCTGAAGGGTTCTCATGTTGTGCCAAACTCCAATAGGTAATGCCTAAATTGTTTTGTACAGCAGCATAGTCAAGGGGTTGATGCTTCGGGTCGTAGCCCAAAATTGCTTCGTTGTAAGCTGCGATCGCTTGGTGTAAATGGAGGGTCGCTTGTTCATAGTGAGACAGCTTCCAATAGACTGAGCCGAGGCTATTTTGCAGGGTTGCATACTCTTCGGGGGCGGCCATGACAGAAACCAAGGGGACAGCCTGCAAGTAAGCATTGATAGCCTGCTGAAGGTAGCTGATCGGTTCTTCGTAGGTTGCCAACATGCTATAGACTGCACCGATATTGCTATAGAGCTGCTCGGTGAGCGCTACTGTTGACGTTTGTTGGGGCGCAATTTTGGCGAGCGCTGCTTGGTACAGCTCGACGCTGTGGAGCATACAGGCGACAGACTGCTGCGGATCGCTGAGCTGCTGCGCTTTTAGCCAGTAAAGCGTACCGACGTCATTGAGCGCGCTGGCCCAATCGAGATGTAGGGTAGCCAAATCAGGACTGGCCAAATCAGAACTGGCTAAATTAGGACTGGTCCAATCAGTATTGGCATAGGCATTATCCAGACAAACTAGCCCTTGTTCGTAGGCGGCGATGGCTGATTCGATGACAGCGAGATCGCGCGCGCCAGATTCTATTTGCTGGCGGTAGGTTAGCCCTTTGGCAAAGTGATCGTCTGCTGAGGATTGCTTCTCAAGCAGAATCTGATGAGGCGACGCAGATTGGCTCGTAGATGGCGGCTGGCCTTGGGGCCGGTCTTTGGGCCGGTCTTGGGGCTGATCTGGCGGTTGATCTGGGTATTGATCTGGGTGTTGATCTGGGTGTTGATCTGGGGATTGGCTGTGCGTTCCGGCCCGAGAACTGACGACGGATTGTAACCCGCTGACTTCATGGAGCTGAGTGTCATCGGATTGAGTGCTATTGGATTGAGTGCTATTGGATTGAGTGCTATTGGATTGAGTGCCATTGGATTGAACTGAAGGCCAATCCATCTCTGAGATCAAATCGATATCTTCAATGTCACTTTCGCACTCACCATAGAGTCCACCGACAGCGATCGGCTCAGCATCAGTATTTGCGAGTGCCGTGAGCGCTGCTGCTGAGGGTGGGGCTGAGGGTGGGGCTGTGGCAATATCCCTCTCGAGATCTGTCCTGTCGAAATCTGTCCTGTCGAAATCTGTCCTCTCGAAATTTGTCCTGTCGAAATCTGTCCTCTCAAAATCTGTGGTGGGATAGAGTGGGCTCGGATCGCTAACAAATTCAAATACCCCGCTGCGCCAAGTCCAAAACGTCGGCGAGGACTGTTGAATCGTGCGTAGCCACGGCCATGGCAACCATACCAGCAGGCTAGTATTGAGCCGGGGCAAAAGCGCTTCGACCATCTCTAGCGATCGCAAAAAGTAATTTTGGGCGATCGCACTTTGCCGCGTCATCTGTTCAATGCCCAAGACCTGCACACTGGGCCAAGTATCGTTGGGCAAAGTGCCTGAGCGCATGGTTTGCCTCACCCAGTGGGCCACCTGTTGGGGTAAATTACCTTCTTGCGGGTCAAAGACCAATCGCGCTGGCGCTAGGCTGTCATGGGCCAAATCTGCTTCTAGCTGGGCAGCGAGCTTAGCTTGCATCGTCACATCGTCACAGACTGCGATCAAAAGCTGACGCCGCAGATTGAGGCTCATGGAAGCTTTCAGTGACTGATACGTTTGCTGATTGATGCCTAAAATTTGACGAGACTGGGGCTGGATTGCAATCATGATAGATGCCGGGGCAGGGGCATAAAATTAAAAGCAGTGCTTTCAGGCATCATGCATAGTCCTGAACGAGCCCATGGGAATAGGCATACCTGAACACAAGATAAGGGTTAGGCATATTCTGAACAGGGATGTCTTTAAAAGCACTTGCACCTATCACTCTTTTCTAACCCTAAGCTTCTAGTCAGGAATAATTTGAGGTTCCACTGAAACTGCTATGCTAGAAACCTATCTCAGGGTTTGGCTAGCAAGCCCGTACCGCCACTCTTCCTTGCTAGATATTTTCCTTGCCAGATATTTTCCTTGCTAGATATTTTTAGATGTCAATTTCTGTCGTTGCCTCTTCTATTTGCCAGCATCAGCACCCTCTAGTTCGCCATCTTGCGGAGGGTATAGAGACGATTTGGCAGCAGCACTTGACACTCACCCCGTACCACCTACCAGAGGATTTAGGATACGTAGAAGGTAAGCTAGAAGGCGAAAAACTCGTGATTGAAAATCGCTGTTACCAAACGCCTCAGTTTCGGAAGCTGCATTTGGAACTAGCCCGCCTTGGCAACAACTTAGATATTTTGCACTGTGTGATGTTTCCGAGAGCGGAGTATGGACTGCCTATTTTTGGCTGCGATATTGTCAGTGGCCGGGGGCAGGTGAGCGCAGCAATTGTGGATCTATCACCAGCGACTACCGCAGGGCAGTTGTCATCGACTTATAGTACAGCGCTTGCTGCTGCCATATCTGACATGGAAAGCTGCACCTATAGTCAGCCCCGAGCGCTGCCAGAGTGGGGACAAAAAATATTTTCAGAATTTTGTCTGTTTTATCAGACCGACGAGTGAAGCTGAAGAACAGCAATTTTTGGCGCAGACCCAGGCATACTTGAGTGTGCACACGCAGCAGGCGATCGCAAAAGCCCCGGAACCGCATCGTTTAGACGAGTTTGTAGAACGTCAGCGCTACTATTGCCGTCAACAACAGCAAAATGATAAAACTCGCCGTGTGCTTGAAAAAGCTTTTGGCTCACAGTGGGCTGAGCGCTATATGACAACGGTTTTGTTCGATATGCCGACTTGATTGTAGTTTCTTGACTGGATTGAAGTCCGGTTGAGCCCCGCCTTCAGATCTTGCTTGCACTTTCCTTGTCAGTGTTGCCATCGCAGTTGTTTTTATCATGATCACGTTTCCATCTTCTTTAGAGAAATCTACTGCTACCGATGCACAGTCGGAGATGCAGTTAGAGACGCAATGGGCAGTGAAAGCCTCGGCAGAGGATAAATTAGAAACCCCAGTAGAAATAGGCAGCCCATCTAAAAACCCGTCAAACATCAACGCCAACATCAACACTGGCCAACTGATTGTGATTGCAGGGCCTAGCGGCGTCGGCAAAGGAACATTATTGAAGCATTTTCTGGAGGGGCACCGTGATCTGCAAGTGTCGATTTCGGCGACGACGCGCCAGCCTCGACCAGGGGAAGTCAATGGGCAACACTATTATTTCCTCAGCAAGCAGCAATTCGATGCCATGATTGCTGACAATGCGCTGTTGGAATGGGCTGAATTTGCCGGGAATTGTTACGGGACGCCGAAAGCGCCGATTATCAGCGCGATCGCCCAGGGAAAACGGGTCATTTTAGAAATTGAGCTAATAGGTGCGCGTCAAGTCAGAAAAAGCTTTCCCCAAGCCAAGCAAATTTTTGTGCTGCCGCCCAGTCGCGACATCTTAGAAAAGCGTATTCGTAGACGGGGACAAGATTCTGAAGAGGCGATCGCTAAGCGGCTCAGTCAAGCTGAAGTAGAACTAGCGGCGGCAGACGAGTTTGATGTACAAATTGTCAATGACAGCCTAGAGCGAGCGATCGCTGAGCTAGAAAGGGTGATTTTTGCTGACGCTATCACCGCCGATGCCAAAACCCAGTCGCCAGATTCTGAGCCGTAGCGCTTGGCAGTCATTCGCTGATTCATGCTGGCTTTACCAGCTATCACGCCAGAGATTACGCCAGAGATTACGCCAGAGATTACGCATTCATTCAGGCTTGTATGCTAGCGACCTACGTATTCATATCCGTATTCGTCGTTGCAAATTGACGCTAGAGCGTTAGTGTAAATAGGCAGATGCAGCTAACGGTGTGATGATCTATGGTTTGGCAGAATCGGCAAAATTCTTCTCAGGCAGATGGTTTCCTCAACCGCAACGTCTGGCTCAATTATTTTCCTAAGCTCGTTGCCCTAGCGATGCTTGGTTTGGCAGCTTGTACGGCTACAGTAGAAACGCCCCAAGCGTCGGTAGACGAACCCTCGCAGGCTGAAGATCGCACCCAGCAGACGACGGCGACAGCGTCTTCCGCTTCAGCGGCTAGAGATGACAAAACCCCCAAAGAGGTGATTGAAGATCAGCTCGAAAGCGCTGTTACCCCTGATAATCCTGATATGGTGAGTCAGTCCAACGGTTCGGCTAGCGATCACAGCCCGCTGAGCAATCTGGATACGCCGCCGGTTGAGTGTGATCTGACGACGCAAGCAGCCATCAATAGCTGCGCTCAAGAAGATTATGCGCAGGCCGATGCCCAACTCAATCGCGTTTATCAAGCCCTTAAGTCAGCTCAGTCTGAAAGTGGCCGACAAGCGCTAGGCACTGCTGAAGTGGCTTGGCTGCGCTTTCGCGATCTTGACTGTGCCTTTGAGAGCAATCAGTTTACCGGCGGATCGATGGCCCCGCTGGTCTATAGTAACTGCCTACGGGAACTGACAATTGTGCGCACCCAAGAGCTGCAGCAACCTGCACTGCCCGATATCAGCTATAAGGTGGCTGATGGCCAGCTCAACCAAACCTATCAGGCCCTAATGGGTGTGTTGCCTTTGGAGCGCCGTAACACTCTGACAGAGGCGCAGTTGGCTTGGTTAGAATATCGCGATCGCAACTGCGCCTTTGAGGCCCTCTATAGCGATCAAGTCATTGAGGAAACTCAATGCATGGCGCGTATGAGCGCCATTCGTGCCGCTCAGTTAAAAGCCGATCTCCAGCAAAATGACCTGTAGTGCCTGTAGCTATATATCTTCTGCTACAGAATATCTTCTGCTACAGAATATCTTCTGCTACAGAATATCTTCTGCTACAGAATATCTTCTGCTACATATTTTTAGGTGGAAATCAGCTTAGCTTGAGCTGGGCATTGAGTTCTATGTAGCGTTTCTCACTTGGCTAGACGACAGATATTTCGGTGAAACCTTTATATAGCTTGTGCCGGATGCATAACGCCGACGGCGAGGCTACGCCAACGGGTACAAGCGCGTCGCTTGGCCCGTTGCCACGTCATGGTTTCAGCCAACATGCTGGACCTCAGCCCAGCGACCAAAGCTACAGAACAACAGGCCAGGTGGGTTGCGTTACCCGTTGGCGTAGCCCCGCTGTCGGCGTTATGCATCCGGGTAACGCTATAGTTTAGATTTGTCGTTTTATTTAAGTGCCGTTGTCGCCCCGATTTTATGATCCGCTCTGCCCTGACGCCCGAACAACACCGACTTCAGGAACATGAAACCAAACAGGCGAATTGGAAAAAGTGGGGTCCCTATCTGAGTGAACGTCAGTGGGGCACCGTGCGCGAAGACTACAGTCCTGCAGGCGATGCCTGGGATTATTTTCCCCATGAACATGCCCGCTCCAAAACCTATCGCTGGGGTGAAGATGGCATTTTGGGCATTTGCGATGACCGGCAGCAGCTTTGCTTTGCTCTGTCGATGTGGAATACCCGCGATCCGATTCTCAAAGAGCGCTTTTTTGGCCTCACAGGTAATGAGGGTAACCACGGTGAAGATGTTAAGGAATACTACTTTTATCTGGACAGCACGCCAACCCATTCATACATGAAGGCGCTGTATAAGTATCCGCAGGCAGAATATCCCTACCAACAGTTGGTCGCAGAAGGGCAAAAGCGCGATCGCCATGACCCTGAATTTGAACTGATGGACACGGGGGTATTTGAGGGCGATCGCTACTTTGATGTGCAAGTAGAATACGCCAAAGCCCATGCTGAAGATATTCTCATTCAAATCTCTATCACCAATCGAGGGCCAGATAGTGCTGAACTGCACCTATTGCCCACACTGTGGTTTCGCAATACCTGGGCTTGGGAAACCCCTAGCCTCAGACCTAATTTGAAGGTAAACCGCATCAGTGAGGGCATCTCCATCATTGAAAGCCAACACCCAGAACTTGGACAGTCCTGGTTTTATTGTCAAGGCCCTGCAGCAGGCTTGCTATTTACAGATAATGAAACCAACAACGAGCGACTTTTCGCTGTTAAAAGTGCCTCGCCATATGTCAAAGACGCCTTTCATCGCTACATTATTCACCACGAGACAGCCGCTATCAATCCGCAGCAAACGGGGACTAAATCAGCGGTGCACTATGCCCTAAACCTTGCCGCCGGAGAAACGCAATGCATCAAACTACGGCTTGCCGATGATCCGACCATGGGTGATCCGTTGGGCAGCTCCTTCGATCAAGTGGTTCAGCTCCGGCAGCAAGAGGCTGACAAGTTTTACCACGAGCTGGCCCCTTTCATTCACGACGACGATTTGCACAATGTGCAACGTCAGGCTTTTGCTGGCATGATGTGGAGCAAACAGTACTATCTGTACGATGTCAACACCTGGCTCAAAGGTGATGCCACGACCATTGCCCCGCCCGTCGAGCGCAAGCGTGGGCGTAACTGCCACTGGCATCACCTCGACAGTCAAGATATTCTCTCGATGCCCGATACTTGGGAGTATCCCTGGTTTGCCGCCTGGGACACCGCCTTTCATTGCTTGCCCTTAGCGTTGATTGATGCTGAATTTGCCAAACAGCAGCTTGATGTGATGACCCGTGAGTGGTACATGCATCCGAATGGGCAACTGCCTGCTTATGAATGGGCTTTTAGCGATGTCAATCCGCCGGTCCATGCTTGGGCGACATGGCGGGTGTATAAAATTGAGAAAAAATGAAGGAGCAAGGGCGATCGCCTCTTTTTAGAGCGGTTGTTTCAAAAGCTGTTGCTGAACTTTACCTGGTGGGTCAATCGCAAAGACACCGAAGGTAATAATGTCTTCGAAGGAGGCTTTTTGGGCCTAGACAATATTGGTGTGTTTGATCGCAGCAAGCCCCTGCCTACCGGTGGCCGTTTAGAACAAGCCGATGGCACCAGTTGGATGGCGATGTACTGCCTGGATATGCTGGTGATTTCTTTGGAACTTGCCTTAGAAAACCCCGTGTATGAAGACATGGCCACCAAGTTTTTTGAGCACTTTATCTATATTTCTGAAGCGATGAATGCTTCGGGAGAAAATGCGACTCAGCTTTGGGATGAAGATGATGGCTTCTTTTACGACGTGCTGCATCTGCCCGATATGACTCGCTTTCCGATTAAAGTTCGCTCTTTAGTGGGGTTGATGCCACTGTATGCTACGACCACATTAGAGCCCGACCTCATGGCGCGCTTGCCGGGGTTTGAAGAGCGGCTTAAGTGGTTTGAAGCAAACCGTCCTCGCCTGTCGAAAAACATCATCACAAAAGATAAAACCCTCACCGATGGCCGTGTCCAAACGCGTCGATTACTCTCGGTTGTCAAGCCTGACAAACTGAGACGCATCCTTGCCAAAATGCTCAAACCACACGAATTTTTAGGGCCTACAGGGATTCGGGCCTTGTCTCGTTTTCATGAGGAAAATCCCTATACCTTCGATGTCAATGGCAAGGTTTACCGGGTGGATTATGAACCGGCTGAATCGAGCTTGGGTCTGTTTGGCGGTAACTCTAACTGGCGCGGGCCAGTTTGGTTTCCGACGAACTATCTGTTGATTGAGGCTTTGCAGCGATACCATCACTTTTTTGGCGATGACTTCAAAATTGAGTGTCCCTACGGTTCAGGCGATGAAATGAATCTGTGGGATGTCGCCACTAAGCTGGAGCAGCGAATGATTAGCACTTTCTTAAAAGATGAGGATGGCGATCGCCCGGTGTACGGCACCAACCAAACCTTTCAAAAAGATCCCCATTGGCGAGACTATATTCTCTTTTATGAATACTTCAATGGCAATACGGGCGAAGGTCTTGGAGCTAGCCACCAAACCGGTTGGACAGGGCTGGTGGCTAAGCTGATCCATCAATGCTGCGAATATAATGCTGACCGCTGAGCGTTGGCCTTATAAACTGGAGAAAGCCCTTATCTTCCGTATTTATGACTGCTTCTCAAGCGGCTGAGCGACCCCACTCAAGTGATTCGTCACAGGACTACGGTATTCCTGAACGGCTCGCCAAACATACGGTGCGCTATGCCGACTACCGTGATGTCAGCCGCGATATGCTGACGCCGATGATGCGTCACTATGCTGATATTAAAGATCAGCATCCTTATGCCCTGTTGATGTACCGGGTGGGAGACTTTTTTGAAACTTTTTTTCAAGATGCTATTACCATTGCCCGCGAGCTGGAGTTGGTTCTTACCAGTAAAGATGCCGGTAAGGCGATTGGTCGGGTGCCGCTTTCGGGTATTCCACACCATGCCCTAGAGCGCTACTGCACTCAGCTTGTAGAGAAGGGCTATGCCGTTGCAATTTGTGATCAGGTGGAAGATCCGGCGCAGGCGGTGGGCTTAGTAAAACGCGAAGTCACTCGAATTATTACACCGGGGACGGTGATCGAAGAGGGGATGCTGACGGCGCGGTGCAACAACTTTTTGGCGGCGGTGGTGATTGCAGGAGACCACTGGGGCCTAGCCCATGCGGATGTTTCGACAGGAGAGTTTTTGACAACCCAATCGAGTGATTTGAACGAATTGACCCAAGAACTGATGCGGCTGCAGCCTGCGGAGGTGTTGGTGCCGACGAATGCGCCTGATTTGGGGGCGTTGCTCAGACCAGGAGAAAAGTCTGAGCAATTGCCGAGCTGCCTGCCGCCCCAGTTTTGCTATACCTTTCGTGCGCAGACTCCGTTTACCAAAGCAGAGGCTCATCAGCGGCTGTTGGAGAGTTTTCGGGTGCGATCGCTCGAAGGTTTTGGCTGTGCCCATCTGCCGTTATCAACCCGTGCGGCAGGAGGGTTGTTGGAATATTTAGAAGATACACAAAAGTCAGCCATTGCCCCACTACAACATCTTTCGACCTATGCCATTACTGAGTTTTTGGTCATTGACCACCAAACCCGGCGCAATTTGGAAATTACCCAAACTTGCCGCGATGGTATTTACCATGGTTCTCTGTTGTGGGCGCTAGATAAAACGGTTACAGCCATGGGCGGCAGGGCTTTGCGTCGTTGGCTATTGCAGCCATTGTTGAGCTTAGCGGGCATTGGCGCGCGGCAAGAGACGGTGGCAGAACTGGTCAGCAAGGGTAGCTTACGGCAGCAGTTGCAGCAGTTGCTGAAGCAAATTTATGATTTGGAGCGGCTAGCCGGAAGAGCCGGTTCGGGCACCGCAAATGGTCGTGACTTGGTCGCGATGGCCGATTCTTTTGCAAAGCTGCCAGATTTGGCGGCGTTGATGGGCCATGCCCGTTCGCCGTATTTGGTCAAGCTGCAAGCTGTGCCGCCTGAGTTAGAGCAGTTGGGAGATACATTGCGATCGCACCTAGTCGAAAATCCACCTTTGTACCTCACTGAAGGTAATCTGATTCGCGATGGCGTCAACCCCAAACTCGATCAGCTTCGCCAACGGGTGAGCACCGATCAACAGTGGATTGCTGCGCTGGAATCAACAGAGCGAGCCCGCAGCGGCATTGGCAACCTCAAAGTAGGCTATACCAAAGCCTTTGGCTACTACATCAGCATTTCTCGCAGCAAAAGTGCCCAAGCTCCAGCAGACTATATTCGCAAGCAAACTCTCACCAATGAAGAGCGCTATATTACCCCTGAGCTGAAAGAATGCGAGGCTCGTATTTTAACGACCCATGCAGAAATTCATGAGCTAGAGTACAACTTGTTCATTCGCTTACGCGAACAGGTGGGTGAGTATATCAGCCTGATTCGACAGGTAGCCTCGGCCGTTGCGGCAGCAGATGTGCTCGCGTCCTTGGCAGAAGTTGCCGTTTATCAAGGATACAGCCGACCAGACATGGTCTCAGGGCGGCCTATTTTTATCGAAGATGGGCGACACCCGGTGGTGGAGCAGTCTTTACCGGCGGGCTTTTTTGTGCCCAATGACACGGGATTGGGAAGTGTTACCCACGAGCCTAACCCCGAAACAGATAGCGTTACCCCTGATTTGATTATTTTAACGGGGCCTAATGCGAGTGGGAAAAGCTGTTATTTGCGGCAGGTCGGGCTGATTCAGCTAATGGCGCAGGTGGGCAGCTTTGTGCCGAGCAAATCGGCAACGTTGGGGGTGTGCGATCGCATTTTTACCCGAGTCGGCGCAGTCGATGACTTGGCCACTGGTCAATCCACCTTCATGGTGGAAATGAATGAAACCGCCAACATCCTCAACCATGCCACGCCCCGCTCACTGGTATTACTCGATGAAATTGGCCGTGGCACGGCGACCTTTGACGGGCTCTCAATTGCTTGGGCCGTGGCCGAACATTTGGCCACAGAAATTGGTGCAAGGACTATTTTTGCGACTCACTATCACGAACTCAATGAACTGGCTGCTCTACTTGCCAACGTGGCAAATTATCAGGTGACGGTGAAGGAAATGCCGGATCAGATTATCTTTTTACATCAGGTGCGTCCTGGTGGAGCAGATAAGTCCTATGGCATTGAGGCAGGGCGGCTAGCAGGGCTACCCCCTTCGGTCATCGCTCGAGCGAAGCAGGTGATGAGTCAGATTGAACAAAATAGCGTGATCGCAGTGGGACTGAGAGAGCCGCCGCATCGTCAGCAGCAGCATCGCCGCAAGGAGGCGAAGATGGGCAAACCTCCCAAAAAAGTGCAGTGGGAAGATACTCAGCCATCATGCCAGACATCAGCCAATGAGCCCTCGAACACCGCAGCGAGAGAGCCCATCTTAGAGAAACAAGACGAACAGCTCAATATGTTTGGCAGTTGAAAATACACGGTTAGTTTTCAAGTTTATAGCACAGTCAGAATGCATCCTTACTTTGCTATATCAGGCATTCGGCCCCGAAAACTTGACGAACCTTAAACGGATTAAACCCAGTGCTAAGCAGTAAACCCGAACTTAGCACTGGGTATGGGGAGATTCAATCTAACGGTATTGGATGCAGCGAACCCTGTAAGATCTAACGGATGTTGACAGCCGCCTTAGTTTGATTGTTCAGATGATCTAAACGGGTTGCTTGAATATTATCAACAGCTTTAGACTGATGGCTTAAGAACGCTAGGCGGGTGGCCTGAATGTTGTCAACGGCCTTGGTTTGGTGGTTGAGAAACGCTAGGCGAGTGGCCTGGATATCTTCAACAGCTTTGGACTGACGGTTGAGGAATTCTAGGCGAGTGGCTTGGATATCTTCAACAGCTTTGGACTGATGGCTGAGGAACTCTAGGCGAGTGGCTTGGATGTTATCAACGGCTTTGTTAGCAGTCTCAGTGGCGGCGTTGGCAGCAGGTGCGATCGCAATCAAAGCAGCGACAGTAGCTGTAGAAGCAAGTGCAGAAAAGAATTGACGTGTCATGTGAATAGCTCCTTGAGCAACGTGGTTTGTTTCGTTGAATTAAGAATGCCATCCACGCTTGGTCCGTGCATGAGGTACGATTAAGCGCTTCCTGAGAGTATTCATCGAGTTTTGCTGAATGTTTCATAGGATACCTTCAGCGTTTTCTCATCTAGCGTTTTCTTATATATGGCGACTATCGCACGGTCAAGTTCGGCATGACAGAACTCACAGACGAAATGCAACTGAGCAAGCCGAGGCTGCATTTTTCACGGTGACTGCTGGTGAATTATCTGAATCATCTGAATCATCTGGGCTGAGGGAGCGCATGAGAGAACGGTATGCCCTGCACCAAAATGTTGGCCGCCAAGATTTTTATCAGACCGCCAAGATTTTTCTAAGATTGGTTTGACAAAGCGTCCTCAGATCCGCACAATAGAGATCGCCTTGTGAGAGGAGCTTAACACCCGCTCAGCTAGCAAGGGCCCGTAGTTCAATTGGTTAGAGCACCGCCCTGTCACGGCGGAAGTTGCGAGTTCGAATCTCGTCGGGCCCGTTTTTTTATTATCCAAAGGCCGGTAAAAGGGCCAATTCAGAGGCTAGTGACCCCAAAACTAGCGCTCAGTCAGGCTCATGCTGGAAAAGCCAGTCATTCAAAAGCCCTGTTTTGTCACCAGAACAGGGCTTTTGGCATTACTCTAATTTGGCATTACTTTAGGCACTGCCATCCAAACCCTAAAACCCAAGCACTGACAGACTGCTCAACGCTTGGGCCGCTCAAATCTCTGCTAAGGCCGCTCAAATCTCAACGGTGCCGCCGTACTTCACAGGTAGCTGATCTTCAGCAGTTAATCCCATGACCTTGCTATATAGCTTGATATATTCCACTGCCGAGCGTTCCCAGCTAAAGTTAGTGCCCATGGCTCTGCGTTGCAGTGCGTTCCACTGGGGCTTAAAGCGATAGGCTTCTGAGGCTCTGACCATGGAGGTGAACAAATCTAACGGCTCGTAGCGATCAAAGCAGTAGCCGGTGCCTGCTTCGTTGATTGGGTCATTGTGGGTGACCGTATCGACCAAGCCACCGGTACGGCGTACGATGGGGACGCAGCCATAGCGCATTGCGATCATTTGGCTGATGCCGCAGGGTTCAAAGCGAGAGGGCATGAGGAAGGCATCGCAACCTGCGTAAATACGGCGCGAAAGGGCATCACTATACATGATGTAGGCAGAGGCGCGGCCAGGATAGCGGGCAGCGAGTTCCCAAAGTTGGGTTTCGTAGGTGCGATCGCCCGTTCCCAAAACAACAAACTGCGCATCTGAATAGGCCAAATAGCGATCCATCGTTTGCAAAATCAAATCAACGCCTTTTTGTTCTACAAGGCGGCTCACCATCCCAATCAAAAAGCCTTCAGGGTTTTCAACTAAGCCCATTTCTTTTTGCACAACGGCCTTGTTAGCAGCCCGTTTTTCTAGGGTCTTCGCCGTGTAGTTGTACTTGATCTTTTTATCTGTCGCTGGATCAAATGAGTTGAGATCAATGCCATTGACGATGCCGCTGAGCTTGCCGCTGATAAATGAGAGTAACCCCTCTAGTTTTTCGCCGTATTCAGGTGTTTGAATCTGTTCTGCATAGGTTGGTGATACGGTATTGACCTGATCGGCGTACTGTAAGGCGGCAGCCATGGTGTTATGCCCCTGCATAAACCACGGACACCAAGTCATTTTTTCTAACTTCCAGCGCCATGGCCCCTGATAGGCCAAGTTGTGTATGGTAAAGACCGTGCCGATATCGGAGGTTTCATGCATCCAAACCGGCAACATTCCGGTATGCCAATCATGGCAATGAATAATGTTGGGCTTCCAATGATTCCAAGCAAATTCAGCCGCACCATTGAAAAGAAGGTAAAGCGCCAGTCTTCGTCTGCACCCCCATAGATCATGCCATTGTCAAAACAAGGGTGACCCAATAGGTAAAGCGGAACGTCAGTATTGGGCAGCGTTGTTTCGTACACTGCAAATGAATTGAACATGCAGTAGCCCCACCAAATGGGCTCTTGGGGTACGTCTATCTGGTCAGCAATGGCATTGTAATAGGGCATCAGTACGCGGACGTCATGGCCCATTGCCCTCAGCACTGCGGGCAGTGTTCCCACCACATCGCCCATGCCGCCGACCTTGGCAAGCGGCGCGGCCTCAGCAGCCACAAATAAAATTCGCATATGACGCTCTAAGTAAAAATTCTGACTGTCTTTATGTTCAAGTGTATAGTGATTTGACACACTCACCTGTCGCAGACGTTGGCTCTGATCATACGGCTTTAGCACCAGCATCCCAAAGCCTAGGGCGAAAAAAGAAGTGCTATTACTTTGAGAGAAAGGTGTAGATTTTGTCGGGGAAGATTACGACCGATTTTGGGCATTAATGTCGTCTAGAATCGCCTGAGCGCCTTGATTGCGCAAGCGTTTGGCTAGCTCGGTGCCGATATTTTCAGCATCGGCGGGCGAGCCGGTTACTGTATCGGTGATCAGTTGCTGGCCATCTAAGCTGGCAACGATACCTTTTAAAGTCAGCTCGTTGGCGTCAATTACGGTGTTCACCCCGATGGGCACTTGGCAGCCGCCTTCTAGCTCACGCAGGAAGGCGCGTTCGGCGTAGCACCGTTGAGCAGTGGGTTCGTGCTCTAGTACTTTGAGCAGGGCCAAAATGTCGTCATCGCCCGTGCGACATTCAATCCCTAAGGCCCCTTGGCCAACGGCATGAAGCGAAATATCAGCGGGCAGAATTTGGTGAATGCGATCGCTCATATCCAGCCGATTCAAACCGGCTGCTGCCAAAATAATCGCGTCATACTCACCCTCATCTAGCTTGCGCAAACGGGTATTGACGTTGCCGCGAATATCTTTGAATTTGAAGTGGGGATAGTAGTGACGCAACTGGGCCAATCGTCGCAATGAGGAGGTGCCAATGACTGCGCCTGCAGGCAGGGTATCGAGCTGCTTATCTTTATGTTGGGAATGCACCACCATGGCATCGGCAGGATCTTCTCGCTCCGTGACACAACCTAACTGCAGTCCAGCAGGTAAATTGGTCGGCAAATCCTTGAGCGAGTGCACCGCAAAGTCGATATCGCCATTGAGCATGTCATCTTCTAATTCTTGGGTGAAAAGACCTTTATCACCAATTTTTGAAAGGGCCACGTCGAGAATTTTGTCACCTTGGGTTTCCATGGTTTGGACTTCAAAGATGATATCGGGGAAGGCACGGCTGAGTTCTGCTTGTACCCAATGGGTTTGTACCAGGGCTAGCTGGCTTTTGCGAGAACCGATCCGAACAGTACGAGTGGCAACGTTAGAAGACATACTACAGCGGGCGTTTGCTATGGTGGGTTAGCTCAAAACAGCACTAAAAAATCAGCGCAAGATCCCAAGCCTACCGTACTTGGAGCCCGCTTTGGAACAGTCAAACCCTGCCACCGCCTGTTGTTCCATCATTGGCGCACAGGTGATCTCACTCTGGGGCAAGTGTTACAAAGCCTCCGACAAAACATAAAGTTCTGCAAATAACTATGTCTTCCTTGTTACGTCAAGTCTTGCCCGCTTTTGTTGCTTCTGCGTTCACGCAAACGCGGGTGACCTCTGCGTCGATGATTTCAGCGTCGCTTGCTCCAGTGTCGATGATCTCAGTCTGGATAGGTAGCCTGGTTTTCAGCGGCAATTTGCTCTTGAATCGTCCGGCGATCGCCCAGCAAATTGATCCTCAGATACGACAGACTTTTTTGGCAGATCCTTTGCAGGACGCAAATCGCGATCCCCTATTGCCTGCTTTAAGTCTTGAAAGACCGTTGAGTCCCATAGAATTGAGCAACCTAGCAGCAGGACTTGTAGCGCTTGATCAACGCGCGCAACAGCACTTGGCAGCCGGAGAGGTAGATGAGGCGTTTGCCCTATGGCGCAGAGCGCTGCGGTTAAGTCGAGTGTTAGGGCCACTAGCGGAGTTTGAGCGGATTCAACGAATTGCGCAGATTGCTTGGGCGCAGCAGCGTTCGGTAGATGCGCAGTTGCTCACACTGAGGACTCGGGAAATTTGGCAGACGGTTCAAGCCGCGCTAGGTTTGCCGACCGAAGCAGCTTTTGGTGAGCAGCCTGCCGATGGAGCGGCACCGGCTAGTCTGTTGGTGAGTGGCAATATGGAAGCTGATATTGCGGCACTGCAGGCGATCGCCCAAACGTTCACCACCCTGCGGGATATTGACAGTGCGATCGACGTTTATAGCCAGCTTACGGCCATGGGTGCGGCTCCAGCCCAGGGCAGCAGCAACGACTCACCCACGCAGCTCACGGCGCAAAAAATCAATCTCGCTGAGCTGCACTTAGCCTGGTTTCGCTTTGCTGAAGCGGCTGATGTGTATTTGGATTTATTAAAAACCGCTAGGGCCAACGGCGACTCGGTAGCAGAAATTGCTTATCTAGAGCGGTTGGTGTACAGCTATCAGCAGGCCAATTCTTTACCCAACGCCGTGCGCGCGCAGACGGATCTCATCGGGCTATATCAGGGGCAAGGGCAAGTAGAGCGGTTGCCAGGGCTACTGGTTGCGATCGCCCAAAACTACCGCGCCCTCAATCTGCCTCAAAATGCCATTGACTATTACCGCTCAGCCTACAGCAGTGCCCAACGATTTCAGCAATTTAGCTTTTCAGCAGCCGTTCTCCAAGATCTGGCCACGCTGTACCGCACCTTGGCCATGACAGACGAAGCCCTAGGTGCCTACACATTGCTCATTCCTGTAGAGCGCCAAGCCTACAATAACTATGGCGTCATGAACGCCTACGATAATATCGGTCAGCTTCAGCGCCAGCAAGGCAATTCGTTGGCAGCCCTCAAAGCCTTTGAACAAGCCCTGGTCATCGCCGATCAGCTCAACCTACGCGAAGCCTATTTCATTGAGCAAATAGAGTCACTCACGCAGCCTTAACGCAAAATCCACTCAGCCAACGGACTACCAACGGACTGCCAACGGACTGCCAACGGACTGCCAACGGACTACCAACGGACTACCAACGGACTACAGGTTGCTTGAGCATGGCTAAATGGCCACCAGATCAGTGAATATTGCGGAGATTGCTTTTGCAGAGGCG
>JAAUPS010000276.1 GCA_012033015.1 Phormidesmis sp. RL_2_1 | reverse complement strand
CCCGCCTGACCAAATTCGACAGCCCCAGCGAAGGCCGCAGCAACGAAGAACTCGAAACCACCATCCGCCAGGTCATCGACCAGGCGCTGGTCTCAGAGCAGGTAATCGATGTCTTCGACGCCGCAGGCATTAAGAAGCCTGACATCTCCATCCTCTCCGATGAATTCCTCGCCGAGCTAAAAGACTACGAGCATAAAAACATCGCCCTGGAAGTGATGAAAAAGCTGTTGAACGACGAGCTAAAAGCCCGCGCCAAAACGAACCTGGTGCAGAGCAAAACGCTGCTGGAGATGCTCGAAAACGCCCTCAAGCGTTACCAAAACAAAATCCTCACCGCCGCCGAAGTGATGGACGAGCTAATCGGCATTAGCAAAGACATTGTCGCCGCCGACTCTGAAGCCTCAGAAATGGGCCTGTCCGAGTACGAATACGCCTTTTACACCGCCGTCGCTAACAACGACAGCGCCCGCGAGCTGATGCAGCAAGACAAGCTGCGCGAACTCGCCGTCGTCCTCACCCAGAAGATAAGAGAGAACGCCACCATCGACTGGGCCATCAAAGAAAACGTGCGGGCCAAGCTGAAGGTCATCGTCAAACGGCTGCTGCGTCAATATGGCTACCCGCCTGACATGCAGCTACTGGCCACCGAAACTGTGCTCAAGCAGGCTGAGATGATTGCAAGTGAGCTAACGCGCTAGCACCAGACGAGTATCAATTCAGGGGCTCTCGCCTTGAGTTGATACCCATAACTAACCTCAAGGGGGCTCTATGACGTTTAAAATGTCACAAACCCCTTCGTTTTTGGCACTACTCAAACGCATAATCCAACCAAAAGAATGAACAGTTCGGTTATCCGAACTTGCTTATTAGTGTGCCTGCGCTGAAGGAGGAATTAGCATATGAACAATCCATATGTAGCGTTAAAGAGTTGATTCCTACGCTACATCTACAGTTCTGAGAATACGTCATGCGAATAGATCTTGCTCATCTCCGAGAAAAATCAACCTCAGGTGGTTGGTTGAGTGTTGCTGTGTTTGCTGCCAAGTCAAACAGTGGAAACAATAGTGCTTTGCTGTCTCAACTTGTCGCTAGAACCAGAGCGTCAGGTCTGAGAGTCGATAAGGCTGCTTTGACTTTCAAGCAAAATGGACGAATTCGATTCTATGGGGACGAGGACTTAGTCAAGCTTCTATCGCAGCGGGGCAGTGTTTTTCAACGGACTCACACGATCGATGTATAGGCTGCTTTCTGTATTACTTGCTATTTATAGATTCAAAAGGGAGCACAAATTATGATGCACAATGTACGTATCGATCTTGGAAGCGTCGATTACAGCTTGCTGAATGCTGATGCTGACTACGAAGCCCTGGCAAACAAAATTCTTCCGAAGGCTCTCGTTCAAATTGGTGAGGCGGCAGCGGAAACGGCTTTGAGTGAAGCGCAGAAAGCGTTCGGAAAGTCTAAGGCTATAAAGCTGAATACATCTGTGTCCGATAAGCGCAAGTTTGTTCGAGAGGGTGGACAGAACTACAAGCGCTCTGTTTCGTCTACTGACAAGCAAAAGATAAAGTCTGAGATTGTCGCGCGATTGAAAGACCAAAAATCTAGACAACGCTAAAACTTCATCAGAGGTTGGATTAACAAGCTTCTTAGTGAGTCCGAAAAGTCAAGAAAACGGTCGTTAATTTAGATCCTTTGCTTGACCAAGACTATAAGTCACCAATGCAGAACTCAGCCGTTTGGTCGCGCTCATAGCGCATCCCACCCGTAAAGATACATGGCCGATAGCTATCGTCACGCAGCCCAGAGATAACATCACTTTGGCTTGCATTCCATGTTCGACCATCTGCTCTCGTACAGATAAAATCTCCTGACGTCAGTAGCTCAGCTTCACGTATGAAAGTTGATTCGGCTATGTAGTTTTTACAGATAAATCCCTGACCTACGCTGTGTGTCTGGAATTCAATTCTTGTTTCGACTTGGCTACTTTGCTGAAGGAGTACAGCAGCCATTGCAATCAGATCCATATTCTTTGTGTGTTTAGAGCAACTAAATGACGTAGGCCAGGGTACTGAGTAGCTTGCTAGCGCACTGCGGTGACATATCCTACGGCTTTAGTTTTCATAGGAGTAATCAATAGTTCAGGATAGGCACTGTACATTAACGTCCGCCACTATGCTTCCTTCTTTCTTAGCTATAGATTCCCGAAGGGAGTCGTAATTTAGTCAAGTAGATAGCAATATATGCGTTAAATGGCGCGGCCACCTTGTTTTCGCCTCTGTAGGAGACTGCTATTTCAGAGTAGAGCACATACTCTGAAATAGCATAAACAGCACTTGCAAGACAACCACCGTAGCCTACAACTGGTCCACGTATGCTTTGAGAGATGCGTCGGCTCTAAACCATTCCCCGTTCAGCCTAAGCAGTTTGAACTGTTCATGCAATGCCAGTTCGAGTGCTTGAGCGGCTGCTAGTCCTTCTACTGGAATAGTCTTCAGCAGTTCAAGCACCGCAGGACTAGATGTTTGCAAAGCCTGTAGTCGCTTAGAAACGTTTTTGGCACGACCAATTTTTATCGCGTTACTGTCCTCATTGAAGATGAAGTAGATGAAGTGAGCCTGATTACCTACTTTGTCGCCGTTAAGCTGATGTGTTCTACCGCCTGGCGTCACCAGTTGTGTATCATTGGGTGCCCAAGTCCTTAGCCAAGAACAAACAGCGGATATGGTCAGTGCTTTGTGTGCTCGAAGTGGCACAGATTCTCCATTGATTACGATGACGAACTTTTTAGTAGCTGACTTTCCTCTGGAGGATAAACCAGGCGTCTTTGCTTGCCACCGCTGTTCGATAGTTAAGGCTGTGTAGGACGCTGGTGTCTTTGTAGATATGCTAAAGCGCTTGATGTCATCAACAAGCAGCTCGATCCAGCTACATCCTTTTAGTGGATTGCCAGGAGACTTCTCAACATAGATGTGCTGCCAGTACCTGCGATTGCGACCCACGGCGACCTGAAAGAGTAATGCTTCATCTATTGTGCCCGTGTAGTTCTTTTCTGCTTGAACCTCAAAGAATTGCGATTTATCTGAGGTAGAAACCAAAGCGTGGTCACACCGGGGTCATAAGTTCCGATAGCTCAAAAAGGGTCGTTTTCTTGTCTGCTTCTGAGTCTTAACTATCTCGGCGTGGACGATATCGTTTTGAGGGAATGTGCAAAAAGGCTGAGACTATGGATTAGTGGCTCAACCTTCAGCTAATTGAGATCGCATCAGCAATGTTTGTCTAGCAGCACATCTAGCTCAGCGTTAAAGTCAGCGGGTGATATCGGTTTTGCGTCCTGTCGCTCAGGCCAGACTTGGACGGTCAAAGCCGGAGTGTGATCACTTGGGATGCCCAGAGGAGCCCCAATCACCCAGGTGGGGACATTCAACTTTTTGTAGATGCTGTACATCTTACGAGCACAGTCTTCTAGCTCGCCGACTTCTCGGGCATAGTCAGCAAAAATTAGATGAGCTGCTACCTTGCCGCATCGCTCGCAGGGAATTTGAGTACTTGGAATTCTTTCCATGGGTGCTGGTGGTGTCTTTGCCTTCTCTGGCTTGCCCATAGGCCCTGGCCCATTAGAACCAGCGGATGCTTCTATCGCCGCCGTCAACTTTTCACTGATCGGCAAAAAAATCTCCGAGCGAGTGACCGTCATAGGGTCATCAGGGTCGCCAACAACCTCACTAGAGATATGGCACTGCCCATCCGTTCTGTCCTGCAAGACCATGCGGCCTAAGTCACCGAGAGTCTTATGGCGGAAGTTGTAGCTCACCCCGCCCTGTATTAATTGCTTAGTGAAAGTGATTTCTGGTGGCAGGGAAAAGCTCATCGTGTTCTGGGTGTTTGGTTTTCTGTGATCGCCAGCAGTAGCAATCGTCTTTGCGCTCCATCTCAGTCAATGGGGCTTTCAGCTATCTATCTTCTCGGGCACGTCTTCGCTGTTGTGATGTTCTGGATGCCAAAGGTCTTTGTGCTTATACAGCGTTTCGCCCGATACCCTGATCGTACAAAGTTGGTCGTATCGCTGCTTTATGCCTTCGGGCCAGTCATTTTGTTGAATGAATCTATCGACTGCGGCCTTGATTCGATTGCGGGCATCCTCTTGTAGCTTTTGATTGTAAGCAGTCGGCCTATTATTTTTTGGCGTCTAATCATAGTTTTTGTGCCATCAGATCAAAGGGTACGCAGAGCATTGAGATCAAGTTAGCAGAGAGAACCTGCGACGTGGGGAGCCAATCCAAGCCTATTACCTGCTCCCCGCTAGTGCAGCTCCGATAATACTGAATCCTCGTATCCGACTTGAGTATTAAAAAGCTGGGGGTGGTCGGGTAGAGAGGACTCCTCCAATACTTAGGGCTGCTTGAACCGTATTGCCATCCCCCACAGAAGCCTGCCTGCGGTTTTCCCGCACAAGCCTCTTCATATAGTCTTTCCTCATTTGCTGTTGGCTCTTGGTGATTTGTGTAAAGCCAGTGCCCTGCGGTTATCCAAGCGGCTAAAAGCGGCTAGAATGTCGGGAAAACTGCCGTCCAGCGCTACCTGCTATGGAAATCGCCGCTCTTTTAACAACCTTGCTCTCACCGTTTATGCCTCATTTGCTAAAGCTAGGTCAGCCGATAGCGGAGGAAGCGGGCAAACAATTGGGGACAAAACTAGGCGAAGGCACCTGGGAAACGGCCAAAACAGCCTGGGCAAAATTATTGCCAAAAGTGAACAAGAAACCGCTGGCGCAAGGGGCCGCAGTGGCCTTGTCAGAAGATGCCGAAGATGCCGAAGCGCAAGCGATTCTCACTAAACAATTAGAGCAATTACTCACCGCAGAGCCCGACCTAGCTGAGAGCCTGTCAGGCTTGCTTTCTCGTAAGTCAGGGGCAGTGGCTACCATGACAAGAGTGAGTCAAACCGTCACCGGTGCTAAAAATATCGTGATTGGGACAACGAATGGCTCCATCAACATTACCCAGGGCTAAGCGGTGAGGCAACGTCGGTCATCCTGGTTAACGCGCTGGGTAAAACGCCTATTGAACTGGCTATCGCGTGTGTTCTCGCGGCAGTCACAACCGGTTCGCCCTGCTGCGCCGCCATCGGCTCAAACTGTCGAGCAAAGCGTCACGGGAGATCGTAATCTGGTGGTGGGTCGGATTGCAGCCGGGGGGCAAGTGTCCGTAGACCAATCCAGTCGTGGCATTGAGGTAGATGGAGACGTCCAAGGCGGCATCTTCATTGCCGGAGATTACGCGACGGTTCAAGCAGCCCCCCTCCCAGTGGGAGAACTGAATCCCTTTGGTGTGCCCTACCTTCGCAACGGCTACTTTGCTGGCCGCGAGGGCGTCCTCTTGCAGCTCCATGAACATCTGAGGCAATCAGGTGCGGCAGCCATGACGCAAGTGCAAGCCATTAGCGGTTTAGGCGGGATAGCAAAACCCAAACAGCGGTGGAATATGCCTATCGCTACTACTATGACCAACCTGTCTATGCAGCGATCTTTTGGGTGAACGCCGATACTGAGGCGACCCTAGCCAGCGACTTTGCCAGTATCGCCGAGCAAGTGTCAGTTCCCGGTGCGCAGATCCTCCAGCAGGACGACAAAATCAGAGCCGTACGCAGATGGCTCAATACCCACGATGACTGGCTGTTGATATTCGATAACGCCGATCACCCCGATGGGTTACCCATCTGGATGCCGACGAACCCAAAAGGAAAAGTCCTGATCACATCCCGAGCGAGCCTGTTCGATCAGCTCGGTATTGCGACTCCGATTGCCCTAGACGTGCTTTCCGAGGCAGAAGCGTTGATGCTGCTGTTTGAGCGTACCGGTATGCCTCGCACGCCAGAGGCCGAGGCCGATGCCAAAGTGCTCAATCAATTGCTAGATGGACTACCGCTAGCCTTAGAGCAAGCCTGCGCCTACATCAAGCGCCAACAGATTGGCTTTGGTGCCTACATACGCGCCTATCGAAACCAGGGGCTCACACAGCTAGAGAAAGCGAAAGCGAAAACCGGGCGCTATCCATCCTCTGTTCTGAAGACCTGGCACCTCAACATGGCGGCAGTCGATAATGAAAATCCAGCGGCTACCGCCCTGCTGAAGGTGAGTTCATTCCTGGCACCGGATGAGATTCCTGAGCGCATCCTAATAGCGGGTGCGGCGCACCTTGAGGCTGAATTGGGTGACTATTTTCAAGGCTCAGCGCGTGACCAGAAGGGTGCTGACGATGCCGGTGATGAAACCGTGTCGTTAGCGCTTCGAGAGTTACTGTCTCTCTTAAGTCAGTATTCGCTGGTGCGGTGGTCGGGAGCGCTGTCAAGCTATAGCGTTCATCGTCTGGTGCAGGCGGTTGTGCGTGACCAGATCACCGCTGAACAGGCCGCTACCTGTCTTGCCCAAGTGACCGCTGCTGTCGCTTATGCCTATCCAGGGCAAGATTTTGGCCAGTGGCCGCAGTGTCGTCAACTGCTGCCGCACTGGCTGCGGATAGTGGAGCAAGCCAAGGCGATCTCGTCCCGCTCGGCAGCACTCGGATTAGTATGCAATCAGGCCGGGTTCTTTTTAAATGAGCAGGGCCGCTACGGGGAAGCAGAACCGTTGTTGGTCGAAGCGTTGGCAATCAGGAAAACAGAACTGGGCGATCGCCATCCCTCCACCGCCACCAGTCTGAATAACTTGGCAGGACTGTACGATTCCCAGGGCCGCT
>JAAUPS010000062.1 GCA_012033015.1 Phormidesmis sp. RL_2_1 | reverse complement strand
TTCATAGCGTCTAAAGGCACCGTAGATCCGGGTGTAGTGGATTTCCGGTCCCCCCGATTCGTCTTCTTCGATGGGCAGCTCTTTCCACTGACAGCCCAGGTACAGCAGCTTCAAAATATAGTTAAAAATCACATGCAGCGCGAGTTTTGGTTGTGGCCCCCGACGGCCAAGGTGTAGGTGGGGTAAGACAAATTTCTCAAACTGCTCTAAGCTCAAGTGAGTGGGAATCCATTGCCAGGACTGAGATTGAGCCATAATGACGCCTACCAACTGCCAAATTAATCAGACTAAGGCATTTTTGGCTTGCTCGTTGGAATGGTAAGCATAGAAAGGCTTTCAGACAAATTCACCCTACGGGGAAAACCCGCAACCAGTTGATAGAGACGCCTCCAAAGTTTGAAGGCCGACGTTCGTTATATTTAGGTACGTTTTCAGATAATTAGTCACTGATGAACTCAATAAGAACCTGCCTATTCGAGGTAATTAACTTTGTACTGGAAACATTACCCAAGCACATTCCTTCAGCCGATGGAGTTTTTCATTTCCTGTCGTCTCCTCCAACACTTCTAGTTGCTGGACTTAGTGTTGTCCTTACTCAACTGATAGTTATTTACCGGGGAACTAAGGAAAAAAAGAAAGAGATAGGTGCTCTTCTTCTTTCTATGTATTTAGAAATGGAAGCAAGCGCTGATGGTTTGGATCGTAACAATGATGTGCTTGCAATAGAGCTGAGAATGATCAATCAAGGAAGTTACTACTTAAAGCCACTGACGCCTATTTATAACGATGTGATACATCTAATGCTAAAGAACTCGCCGCAGACTCTAGTCAAGCATGAGTTACTCGTTGATATGACTCACATATTGCGCCTAGTCAACGAATTTAATTCACAAAGCAGGGTTAGGGAATCTCTTTGGTTATCTATAAACATAGCGTCGTTAAGTGATGCTTCTAGGGGAACGCAAGGCATCATGAAATCGCTGAAATCATTTGATGAAAATGGTTTGATGCTAACAAGTAAGTTTCTTTCTAGCCTGATTGAGAAGACACTCCCAAAAGTTAGAAAGTTGGTTAATGAGAACGATTTAAGGGAGGTCAAGCAGTCTCTAGGAGAGACGGACGAAAACTTGATCGTCATAGACTTTTAATAACTTATACAAAGACAAGCTCTAGGACACGATGTTTCTTACGACTTGTTCAAATCGAGTCCAGGGGCAATGAAAACTGAGATCATCTCTGCCAATGCGCCCGCGCCTGATTGAGTTTTCATTGGCGTAGCGCACCCCTAGACGGGCGAGGCTACCGCTAAGCTAAAGGACTATCCAAGGGGCCGGTATCTTTGCCCCTCTACCAACATCCTGGAAACATGCCCCTTGGATATGGCCAGCGCCGAGCGTTTTTTACTGATACTGCCGACATTGCGGATCGCTAGGGGGCTTAACCCTTAAAAAGCACTCCTGCCGACTGGCCTTCTCCAATAGCCAATCAATCCGCACGGTTTGCCGCCTCAGCAATAACTCCTGCGTATCCAAGCGCCGCGCCATCGTCCAATTATTGAGCAACAGCAACCCGACGGTTGCCGCGACAACCGCGCCACTAAAGATCGAGATCCAATCCCTTCGATTTGCGAACTCGACCAAGGTCTCTAGCTGGTTTTCGAGCAGGTTGAGTTTCGCGGCTGAGCTGCTGCTCGACGTCCGCATCGAGGCCAAGCTGGTTTCGATACTGTTCAACTTCAGACTTAAGCTGCTCAAGGCCCGCTGCATTTCGCTCGACTTGTTGTCTGAGGTCATCATTGAGTCGAGCAGTTGCCGCAAGACCGCAATCAGCTCCGCCGAGGTCTGAGCGTGCTGCTGGAGGCTCTGTTGCAAGAAGTTGCCAAAGATAGAAAACTCCATCATCACTCCCCTGATTACGCAGCGACTCCAAAGATTTGGTTGATGAAGGAGATCTGTCCCATGACATCTCCTTTTTCAGCATCTTTGATTTGCCCTTTCCGAATCATGTTCATGGCCTCATACCCTTTGATCGTACGTCTGGCCGTGTTAAATGATCCAAACCCAAGACCGGGCTTGACTCGTCGTTTTATAAATCTATGGTCCTGCTCCACCGTATTGTTCAAATACTTGCTCTGCCTGGTTTCCGTCGTTTCAGGCAAAGCTTCACCGGTTTTCAACGCCTCGATGGCAGGCGGATAGGCCGCATTCTTATCAACGGTGATGACTCTCGGTTCAATGGTGTGAGAGGCGTTCAGGACTTTACGTAGAAAGCGTTTAGCAGCCTTTGCATCGCGCTTAGCACTGAGCATGAAGTCCAGGGTATTACCCGCTGAATCCACAGCTCGATAGAGATACTTCCACTTGCCTTTGACTTTCACATAGGTTTCGTCCACCCGCCACGAGTCGTTGGTGGGCTTGAGATACGGACGACAGCGCTTGTCTAGTTCTGGGCTGTAAGCCTGCACCCAACGGTAGATCGTCGTGTGGTCAACCTTGATGCCACGCTCCAGCATCATCTCCTCCAAATCCCGGTAACTCAGGCTATAGCGGAGATACCAACGTACATTCAGTAAGATTAGGTCTGACTGGAAGTGACGCCATTTGAACGGTTCTGAGGAGGGCATGAGGTAGGTTGCGATCAGGGCATCTCAGCATACCAAGGAAGAGGCTATGCATTTTTTGCAACACAGCCCAAACCGCTATATTTAGACGCTATATTTAGAGTCACTCATTTGTGTTACCTGAACTGTGGTTATTGGATTGGGTGACTGTCAGAAGCCAAAAAACAAAACTATCCTAAAACTGTTCAGATTAGATCTGATCACAAAAAGATCACAAAAAGGCCACAAAAAGATTCACCGCCAAGTGCGTTTGCACGCTGATCTGACAGGAAGGTACGTCATGCGGCAGTCATCGAATAATCACAAAGTTCCAACGGCTCTATCAGGCCAGGGAGAAACCCTGCTGCCCTTAGAGCACAATCCTTATGGCTCTGAAGATTGGCCTGTCGCCAATCCCAGCTTTAGAGAAGCCAAGTTGAGAGGGCCAAATTTTGTTCAGCCAAATTTTGTTCAGCCAAATTTTGTTCAGCCCAACTTTGTTCAGACTGCTAATCGCTCACCAGAGGATAGCCACCTAGGCAAGCAGCGGCCACCGATGGGTAGAGCCCAACCACACTCATCTAATTCAGAGCCTGACCTGGCATCTGATTTGGCCTCTGACCTAACATCTGATTTAGAAAGAGACTATTGGCAAGAAAAGGAGGGCGATCACGAATCAACCGATAATTTGACCCATGCGCTAGCAACGCATCAGAATGGACGCAATGGATATGCCTCTGGTGATTTGTTCTCAGAGAATGACTTGTTCTTAGAGAATGATTTATTCTCAGAAAATGATACTTTTGCTGACCATCAGCCTGGTGTTGCTGAATTTGAGGATATAGGACTAGAGTCAGATAGTTGGCCACCTGAGCCTCGTAGGGATAACCATGCAGCCGCTCTTGGCGCAGATTTACTCACTGACAATTTTATCGACGAGCCGCCACCAGCCCGCAGACGACCTCAGAACTTTTCCCAAAAACCTCAACGCCAATACCCCACAACAGGACGCTCACCAAGGGGGTTAACGGGTTTTGAAGAAAACTTTGAAGAAAACTTTGAAGAAAATTTTGAAGAAAACTTTGAAGAAAACTTTGAAGAAAACCTAGATTACCTATTTGGCGAGACTCGCCAAGGCCAACCGGCCCCGCCTTCATCCGCAAATCATCAAAAAGCGAATCATCAAAATGGGGCTATGCCTAGCCATACCAATGGTAGCCAGCCTTCACCTGCACGCGCTCAAAAGATACCGGTTAAATATCAGTTGGAGCAGGGGTTGTTGAGGGCCTCAATCGCTGCCCATACTGCCGATTACTTCAAGCGTTTCACTCAGGTGTTGGGCAGCGCAACGGCTGCTTTGCCAACCGATGCCGGGCGATCGCCCTCCATGCCCATCTCACGGCCCTAAAGCTATTGAGCAAACGCTACGCAGCCTGCGGCCTCAGTGAGCAGACCCTACTTGCAGATGCCATCGAGCTTTACATCCCCCTTGACGGGCAAGCCTTTGAGCCTCGGCTGTTGCCCGTGCTCACAGGGCTAGCAGCTCGGAACATCCTCAAGCCTCACCTAAAAAATGGGCTGCTGAATCCACCCCTAATTAAGCAGCTATTTTCTGCGACGGGAGAAGCAGTCAAATTGTTGGCCATTCGTGGCCAGCTCAAGGCATTACCGGGGCTAATTGCCCGGTTAAATCAACAGCTCCTCCGGCAGCCAATTCAAAATCGCCACGGGCTTAGCCAACTTCCCCAACAGCTTGATCAAGCGACCCTGCGAGTCACCCAAAATCCTCAGCTTTACCAGCATCTCTGTCGTCTTAGCGAAACCATTACGGCAGAAAAATCTCCCCCCTCAGCCAACCCCGACTCACCTCAAAGACTACGAATTCACGGGCCAGTTGAGATCCTCTTCCGCCGCCTTGACGAATAACCAACCCGCTCAAACTCAACCTGCCAACAAGCATTCCAGAAATCATTCTAGAAATCATCCAGGAGAACCACTATGTACGATACCGATGTCATGGACGATATGTTCTACGAAGGTGCCGAGGGCCTATCTGAGATGGGCTATGCCGACGAATTTGACGACTACGATGAGTTTGATGACTTCGAAGAAGGCGACGGATACGACGAGTACGACGACTTCGACGCTGCCTACGATGAGTACGATGAGTACGACGACCCCGACAGCTACGATGAGTACGACGACCCCGACAGCTACGATGAGTACGACGACTTTGACAGCTACGACAATGACTTCGACGCCCTTGACTATGTCGTGGCCGATGCCCTCGGCGCATATGATACCGATGAGTTTTTAAAGAAACTTTGGAGGGGGGTGAAAAAAGCGGCTAAAAAAGTTGCCCCTGTGGTTGGCAAAATCGCTCGCACGGCTGCGCCAATTCTCTCTAAACTGCCGATTCCCCAGGCCCAAGTTGCGGGAAAAATTGCCAGTATCCTGGGTAAACTGCGGGCCGATGGGGCCGACGAATTTGAAGCGCTAGATGCCCTAGCTGACTTTGGTGACTACGCAGACTTTGACGCGGCGGCGCCCATTATTGCCGGTCTAGCGGTGCGCAAGGCTATTCCAGGGGTGGCCAACTTGCCCAAATCTAAGCGTCTCCAACTGGTGAAGCAAGCTAAAAAAGCCACCAAGATGGTCGCTGCGCGCCAAGGGCCTAAGGCCACCAAGGCCATGCCAAGTGTGGTGAAGGCAGCCAAAACAGTCACCCAAAAGACAGGCCAACCAATCACCCGAACCATTCCTAAAACGGCTGCAAAAGTAGCCAAGCGCCCGCAAACTGCGCAGCGGCTAGCCAAGAAAGTGGCTAAGGTCGCTAAGATGAAGCGGATGATGAAAGGCACCACCAAAATCTCGCCCTATCGGATGAGGAGCTATGGGGGCTATGGAGGCCGTTGCAGGCATTGTGGAAGTGTTTCGGTTCGTTGCCGGTAATCACCAGCTTGAGGATCTGCCAGCTAGAGGATCTGAATCATGAATGTTCGCACCTTTCTTAAAAACAAAATTCAGACCCTGACTGCACGGGCGGGGAGATTGGCGAAAATTACGCCAAACATGGTCGGTATTCGCCCCCAAGATCTCCCCTATGCCCCTTCTATCAACCATTTCAAAGCCGCCAATCAACGCCTGCTCAAAATTGATCGCGAGGTGGTAAAAACGCCTCACCCATGTGCAAAAAAGCTGGCAAACCGCGCCCCTTAACCAGGTGCTGATGGATATTGCCTTAGTAGAACGGGAGTTGGATCGGGCCAGGCGGGCCTTTGGTCTCTTTTTTGAAATCTTTGGCCAGCGCGGCTCGGCCTTTGCGCCTGCTCTAGATGCCTATGATGCGATCGCAGTCGATTGTTATCGCGCCATTCGCCAGGCTGCCCCTACCCTGTTTCGGGGTGCCCTGCTCAAACCTCTGTGCTACATGGAGCATGGCTACTCTCCTGCTACCATGCGCCGAGGCATTGTCCTTAGCCGCCTGCTGGGAGAGGCCAATCCCTTTCCGATTATTCGCATCCCCTGGGATAGAGACAATCCTTGGCAAGCCGTGTTCCTGCACGAAGTCGCCCACAATCTCCAAGCCGATCTGGGCATTTGGCAAGAGAACCGCCAGGCTGTGCTGAGGCGAGTTCTCCAAGATACCGCCGATGCGGCCCTCACCCAAACCTATGGCCGTTGGCACAAAGAGATTTTTGCTGATCTGGCCGCGATTCTACTTGGCGGCACTGCCGCTGCCTGGGGCATGGCTAACTTTTTGGCCAATCCGGCCACAAAAGCCCTCACCTATCGCCCCGGCAGCGCTCACCCCACGGCCTACTTGAGAGTGTTTATTCTAGCTGAAATGCTGCGGCGCATGGGCTTTCAGCAGCAGGCTGAACAGCTTCAAACCGTCTGGCGTCAGCTTTACGAAAGTGCTAATCCTAGTCGGCTCCCGGCCCGTTTGCGTCAAAGCGCCGACAAACTGATTCCCAGAGTCGTCGATGAAATTGCTTTTCAGCCTCGGCGCAACCTCGGCCAACGGGCCTTAGTCGATATCATTCCCTACACCCCACAAGACGAAGCCCGCATTCGAGCCGGGGCCAAAACCCTCACCACCGGAAAAATTCCCAAAGACTTGCCGCCTCGTCATCTTGTTAGCGCCGCTGCCTTCGCGCTGCAATCTGGCAAAATTCCGGCCAGGCAACTCAGTAATTTAGTCGTTCGCTATCTCTCTGCGAGCAACGATCCGATTCCCGATATTCCACCCTTGGTGAAAGTGCCGCCGCTGCGTTCACCCACACCGATACCGAGGGCAGTCGCTAGACCAAAAGCTGCCGCGATCGCTAGCTAAACATCCCGTTAAACATCCCGCTAAACATCTAGCTAAATATTCCTTTTCTCGAATATTTCTTTTCTCCGCCCTTTCCCCTTCTCTTTTTCTAGGAGACTATCATGTCAGCATACTCTAGCACCTCCTCAAACTACCCCAACAAATCCTATTCCCCCGGATCTACGCCTAGAAGTAGCCACAACGCTAGTCTTGCCCTAGACAATTTGATCCGCCGTGAACTCAAAGTGACTAACCCCAACGATGCCAAAGAGATTGCCGGGGCCTTATTGAGCCGCTATCAAGGCACGCCTCAGGCGATAGGCATTACCCGCGAAGCCGAAGGGCTGCCCTTCCTGCGCACCACCCCCATGATGCCCGTCATGAGCGCCCCACCAGAAACCTCGTCTGGGGCCGAACTCAAACAGGCCATGGACGATGTAGAGCGCGACCTCAAAGAGCTGACGAGCAACGCCATCTTAAAAGATGTCACCCCCGAGCTAGAAGGCTGGGCCGCCGCGATTCGCTCGATGATGAGCGAAGCTTTAAACTCAGCTCGCTTTGCACTCGACTCTAGCCAAAGGGATAAAACCTTTGGCCTGCGGCGTACACTCGGAGACTATGCCCGCATGGCTCGTCTGGTAGGGGCGCTTAGCTCTCCTGTCGTCAATGTGAACTATCGAAACTTGGCTCAAAGCATCGATGAATTTACCTCTGTTTTGTTAGTAATGATGGGTGAATCGCTGGCGAATGTTAGCTTTAACCGCAGCCGCTATCTACTGCAAGTTCCCTACAGTGAATTGCAGGCCCGGCGTGATTCTGCCATTTACGCCCTGCGCAATTTCCTTGGCTCTACGCAAACTGCCTATGCCCCTAACGAATGGCCTAGGGGGGTGGATGCCTATCGCAAGCTCTATAAGTATCTAGATGATCATGGTCAAGGGGATCTGCGATCGCTACTCACCGAAAATGAGCTTTCTCGTATTATGGATCTCCTTATCCAGCGGGCGAGCCATGGAAACATAGAAGGGCTCCGCAATCTCGGTGCAACCGCTCAGCTAGAACTGCCTCGGCTCAGGCGTTTAGTCATCATCGGCAGTAACATTGCTGCGGTTGAGCCTAGCTCCCCGCCTTTAAACGCATTTTTACAGGCACTCCAGCTTTTTATTGACGCCTTTGACAGCGCCGGTGGCTTTCGGCTGTTACGGCTGGCCCGGCCACCCATCTTGTTCTACGGGTTGTATGGCAGCTCTAGTAATGATGAAGACGCCGAAACTCGATTGGTCAACCTTGCCCTCGGCAGAAATCGGCTCGCTGAACTGCTCGATTGTTTCCTTCAATGCGGCTGCTCAACGATCGGATAAAAATTCAGCTCTTATTAGACAAAGTGCTCTACGATGTCGATCGCGCCATTGATCTATACGCCTTAGGCACTGCGGTTAACCCAGAGCCCGAATATCGCTCGCTTGCCTATGCATACATTATCCAAAGCCTCACACCAAACAGTCTAGTAAACGTATTTCGACGAACCCAAGGTGCTTCTGGTTCTGAGCAGGCGCAGGCTCAAGCGCAGCTACAGCAAAGTGCTTTGGATACAAACGCTGTGCTGCGCGCGCTATTCACGCCTGACAGCGTACAAGAAGACTATCTCAATCGTCAGTTAGTTGAGGTATTAGTTTCAATTAAAGAGACTTTAAGTCACCCACTTCTTCAAGCAAATACTTTAAGCGTTGATTTAGAGCGGACTGCCGCCCCAGATCGGTTGAAAGATTTTGTGGTTCAAGAACTTTGTATTCAGCGAGATATGGAAAGAAGCTGGCTAGATCTTGTTCGAACCATGGCTTCTGGTTGTCTACCCTTTAGAAACGATAGAACCTTAGGCGTATTTGACGTCACCGATTGGCTCATTCGAAGAGCCTTAGACTTATCAGGTGGTGAAGAGCGGGACTGCTTCGTCGATATCGATATTCCGCCCCACTATGAAGTTAGTCTCGATATCTTGGCACCAGATGTGAGCGATTCAGATAATGATGCTGAAGAGAGCCCAGATGCTGAAGAGAGCCAAAATACTGAAGAGAGATCAGCATAGTGCATGAAAATCATCGCATCACCGTCAGGCACAAAAAAGAACAAGTAATTCACAAACTTAGATGACTCTAGACGTGAGTAAGGACGCTGACCATGAGCTACCAGACGACAGAAACCATCCAACGCTTGTGGGATGACTTCCTACGAGAAAGCCTCGCCTCTATTCCACCCGACCAGCGTCAGGAGTACGTCCAACAGTTTGAAGATAGGTTCTCCGAACTGTTGCAAAACGCTGCCAATGGCGGCGGTGACGGCTTTTTAGACCTAGTTGGATTTGGCGGCCAGGGGCCAGTTGAATTTGCTAACCTGGCCTATCCCTATATTCGTCCAGACTTTGACGATTCGGTCATTCCCAGCCAGCTCCATGCTGCCGCCGAACTTTATTATATTTATCAGCACGAGCGCATGAAGGTCTTCAAGGTGCTCAAAGTATTGCTTGATTTGTTCCGCCTAGGTAAAATGCGGATTCAGCGTGGCCCAGGGCCAGAGCGCTTTATCTAGTTGAGAAATGGAAGCCTTTGCGCTATGGGGTGCGCGATCGCATGATTGCCTACCGCCGCGCCTTCAACTACGGCCCCAACAAAGCCCCTGCCGGCGCCATTACCAACAAAAACTTCCATCGCCAGCTGGTTGGTTTCATGGTGGCCGTCGCTCAATACTTCCGCGACTTGCAAGTCAGTGAAGTGATTCGCGGCGGGCCTTTGCTCAATCAGCGCCCCTTCGGTAGCGCTGCCACCGTCCAGCGCTTGGGTCTAGACCTGCGCTACGCCCTCGATCGCTCCACCTATGGCAACATTTTTGCCCTAACCCTAGAAGTGGGCCATTACCTGGGTTCCATCCTTCAGCTGCTCGATACCCCCGATATCAAAAAAGCCTTTGATGCCAATACCAAATGGGACGTGATTGAAGTGGTCTCTAACCGCTACCTTGGCGGCACTGCAGAGCCTTCACAGCGAGCAAAAATGGCCGAAAGTGGTCGGCGCATTCTCAAGTTTATCGCCGACAATGACTTTGAAACCGCCACCGATCCCCTGCTGTTCCAAAACGAATTGCGCCCCATCGGCCCCCATGCTGAAGCCTGGCTGGCCGCCTACCGCACCACCCCCGAGGGACAGCGCTATCCTGGTGTTAGCAAGGCCCTCAGCAGTACCCTTGGTCGCCAAAAGGCCCTGCCGGTTTAGCCACTTTTGCTCTCTAAGCACCGCCCAACTTGTGACCTAACCTGCGACCTAAACTTGCGGCTTAACGATAGTCGATGCTGTCAACTCTTTTTAACCGCCGCTGTCCAATCTCCCTCGGGGGGCACCCGATAGAGCTGTTGTAGAGCTGTTGTAGAGCTGTTGCGATATCAAAACAAAAACAATAGCTGAAACCACAGCTACGCAAAGCATTTAGCGTTTTTGAGGACAAAGAAAATATGGAAACCCTATCTGTTACTTTGCGCAAACAGCCCTGGATCTGTGTGCTAGATCCAGTCTTGATGCTCTGTAATCCCAGGCTAGAAGGTATTTACCTGACCAAGCAGTTAGGCAATTTAATGGAGCTTTGGGTCTTTAGAGAGCTTTTTCATATTTTAGATGACACACCGCTCTATCTAAATTTTGCCTATGATAATGCGGCTTATGAGGTGGCTAGCGCAGCTGACTATGCGAATAATTCGGACACTAGAACGGGCCTGCCGCTGATTGATCAGCGATCGCTCAATGCCTGGGAACAAATTCGTCGCACCACTGACCTAGGCGGCTATCAGTTTTACTGGCTAGGCGACACGATCAGCCAATCTCGCCTTCCCGAACGGCTACAGCGCAGCGAAACGCCCAGTCATCGCCTGCAAAGCTATGAATTGTTAGCCCAGGCGCTAGAGGCCCAGGCCCTGATTGCGCGCTCGGAAATGGATCAACCCGAGTTTCAACAACCTCTACTAGCCGCTTGTCGGGATACCGCTGCCCTTGCCGCTGCCCTAGGCTCTGCCTTTATGTTGACCGCGCAACAACCCACAGAAGCGTCTCCTTACCTGGTTAGTTGCCTAGAAAGTTGGGGAATTCCCTGTCAGCGGCTACCGGCTACCGATACCATTGCTAATCTTGAACAAACCTTGATTCACCAGCTATTTGTAGAGGCCGGGCTCAGCAAGCTGCTTTGGTCTAAAACACTAAACTTAGCCATTTTTCATCTCAGTGTTCCTGCTGCCTTTGATCCCAGCTTAGTCCCCGCAGGCAGCGCCGATGACAATGGCGATGATGACCCTAACTTTGATCGCCCTTGGGAACTAGGCAACATTCCCTGTGTTCCCCTCTATTCTCAGTTGTGGGAGGGCGCTCAAGGCTATTGGTATCCCCTTCACCATCACAGCGTGATGGCTATGCTCCATGAGACAACCGCTGCGTCCGTCGCCTGTTAAGCCAGGCCGGTCGCCGGCTCGGGCTTTGCGCCGTCCCTCGGCGGTGACCCTTGCTCACCAGTCTCCCCTGCTCAACCAGGATGATCTGGTGATGGTCGCGGTGGCTGGTCAAATTGCCCATCCCGTCGGTAAGGTCAATCCCTATCGAATCGGGCAAGACGGTATTCCCAGGGTGCTGCCTGCCAGTGGCGGCATTGCTATTAATCAGCGAATTGGCGATCGCGCGATTGGCCTAGCCGGCGATCACATTGAGCCTGGTGCTTCCATTCACAACAACCAGCGTGAGGTCACCGGCAGCCACAAAGGCAACAATTTGGCCCTGATTACCTATGCCTGCGTGGGCAACCGGGCACGGGTGGTCACCGGCCCCTGTGAGGGAGAAGTCGGGCTAGTCACTGGCAAGCATGGCGGCGTCGATCATGTCCTCATAGATTTTCCGAAAGCGGTGTTGAAACAACTTCGCATTGGCGATCGCATTCAAATCAACAGCTACGGCCAGGGCCTAAGACTGCTCAACTGTCCAGAGATTACCCTGCTCAACAGTTCGCCTGCGCTCATCAAACGCTGGGGCCTAAAGGTGTCTTCTGCTGGTGTGCAAGTCCCCGTCACCCATTGCATTCCGGCCGCCTTAATGGGCTCTGGGTTAGGTAAAATGACCGCTTGGCGCGGCGATGTTGATATTCAGCTGTTTGACGATCATACCCGCCGCCGTTTTCACCTAAACAAGCTCCGCTTTGGCGATCTGGTCGCCATTATCCACGGCAATAGCCAGTATGGGCCTTCCTATCAGCAAGGCAAAACGACCATCGGCATTATTGTCCATGGCGATAGCACCGTCAGTGGCCATGGCCCTGGCGTCACCCCCTTGATCACCGGCCCTAGCCAAAAGCTACGGCCAATCAAAGATGAGCAGGCCAACTTGGCCCATTTGTTTGACCTGCGCCGGCTTCCCCCTGCCAAGTCGTTCAGATTATTGGTTCATTAAAAGATTTTCTAGAATTTTGTATCGGTTCTAACAAAACGTAAATAGAGGTTCTCGAGCCTATGAGTTGCTCTTAAAATGCATGAAAACACATCATAAATAAGCGCCTGGTTGCATTGCCTTGAAAATCAGGCTTTAAGGCACTTACCTTAGGGGGTTTAAAATGTTTAATAAATCGCTAGATTCGTCTCTGAGGTCAGTGGCGCCCTGCCTACCTGGCAATGAGACAGCCAATGTGGTTAGCGAGTTTAGCATGGGAGGCGATCGCTACCAAGTGATTGCATTCAACCCTCTAGTAACCGAAGCCGACCTAGAAAATAGCCTTAGCACCCGACCACCACCCTTGGGCCACCCAAGCCTTTCTGAAGTGACCCACTTTACAGTGAATGGGCAGCTCTGTTCAATTGTTGCCATTGGTGATGAAAAAGACAAAAAAGACCCCATTGCTGCCGAAATTCAGGCATTGCTAACCGAACGCGAACTTCAAATCGCCGCATTGGTCGCCTTTGGTAAGGTCAATAAGCAAATTGCCAAGCAACTCCACATTAGTGAATGGACAGTGGCCACCTATTTGAGACGCATGTTCGCCAAGCTCAGAGTAGATAGTCGCGCGGCCCTAGTTTACCGCTGCGCGCCACTGATCCGGAAGTTTCAAGAGTTGAGCACTTCTGTCAACGAACAATCGTGATTTTTAGATTTGGCAGTTAGCGCTCTTCTCAAATGCTGAGGGCTTTGATGATCGCTTGTACCGCCGGCATTCGCGGCCAGCGGGTTGCTTGGCCCGTGGTTTCATCAGGCTTTTAGCCCAAATACTGTCCCTCAGCCAAGCGACCAAAGCTATCGCTAGCCTATAGGACTGTCGCTTATTGTAAGGACTTAAAATAAGTGACTGGAAAGTAGCCGTTTTATTTCCTAAAGTTTGAATTAGTCATTCGCAATTAAAGAATCTCTATCTTTTTTATTTTAGAGAAAGGGTCATCAGATTATGATTCCTAAAAATCACAACTGCAGTTGTTCAAAATGTTCTCCAAGCCGGGCTGGCCAACAGCTTCGATATCGAACCAGAAACCCACTCAGGTCAGATTCCTATTTTTTTGACGATGCTTTAAATGGTGCCTTAAATGATGCTCTAAATGAGCCTCTCGACTGGGGCGATACCTTCGCAGATGACTATGCCGCCGACGAGGACTGGCTTACCCCCCCCGGCAACTGCACGTCTGCGCGACACAGTAGTCTTCAGAAACAGGTTAAGGCTTTGTGCGATCGCGGCAGCCTATCGCGAAGATGCACACCTGCAACTAAGGGTTGCAACCGCTTAAGTCAGAGGATAAAACTTAATGTTCTCTGTGGTAATGCCCGTAGAAAAATTAACGAAGAATGTTATGCCGGAGGCAATGCTGGTCATATCAGAGCCCAAAACGATGCCTACAAAGCCGCCGCCGCCTGCCGCAAACAGTGGAAAGAGCAAAGCTGCCAGCAACAACTCAGAGGGCGACGTAATATTCCCCGATTCGATGGGTATGACTTTTGAGTCAAACACCAGGCAACATTGCTGAGCAAGCTTTAGTAATCTCTTCAGAGAAATCCCAACTTCTAGTGCGTAGTCATTTACTTGGAGGCAGATTATGGCCTATCTCACCGAAGAAGATATCCGAACAGATGCCTTAGATTTTGAGGACGAGCTAGATTGGCTTGAAGACGACGAGCTAGATTGGTTTGAAGATGGCGATCAAGATTGGCTGGATGACGAATTAGAGCGTTTTATTGCGCCTTTATACAACAAAATAAAATCAGCGCTGTTACAAGGCAAAGAAGCACTCACGATTCGATTAGCCATCGGGACAGGCAACCGTGATGAAAATCAGCTCACCAACTTGATCTTTTTTAACCGTCACCCCGAGCGGCAAGGCCAAAAGCTCAGCCCCAAAGATGCAAACTTTCAGGCGCTGAGCCGAGAGTGGCTAGATATTCGCAATCAACTCGTTAGACCCCTCCTGAAGCAAATTTCGCCCACCACTGTGACCACCGGGTCATCTGCGGCCAGTCGCTTTAAGCAAAGACTCAAAGACATCGCATTTCAAGAACATCTCTTTTTTGATAAAGGGAAAAAGAAAGAGCATCAGCAAGGTGCTTGGCAAAGGGTAGGCCAGTATTGGAAAGAGGGTGTAGGCCAAAATCTAGACGGTCGAGATAGGAATGTTCCCTGGTCAGCAGCCTTTATTTCCTGGGTAATGAGAAAAGCAGGCGCAGGGAACCGATTTAAATATTCTGCGAGCCACTCTGTTTACATTCGAGATGCCATCAAAAAGCGAAAACAAAACGATCCGAGTGCAGCCTTCAAAGGCTACCGACCTCAAGAAGTTGCCCCCCAGGTAGGCGATTTGGTCTGCTACGCCAGGGCCGCCAATGTCAACTATGACACCACCAGCAGCTATCCCTCCCACTGCGATATCGTGGTTGCCAAAAGATCTGGAAAAATCGATGTTATCGGCGGCAACGTCAGCGACTCCGTGACGAAGAGAACGCTTAACGTAAATTCGCAAGGAAAGCTCACAGATTCCTCTAGGCCATGGTTTGTTGTAATTAAAACGCTACTTTAGCAGTGGATCAGATATCGCTACAGACAAAATGCCTATTCCCAATCAAACGTAAATCAAACGAAGAGCGGTCATGATTAAGCGCATTTGGTTATTTGCCCCGCTTCCCTCAACGAGTGGAACTGCCCTGTGGCTCCAGCGAATGGAGTGGCTACAGGTGACAGATGTTGCTGTTTTTGTAAACGGAAACACCCAAACTCGATTTAGCGTTTCTAACAGTAAGCAAAAAAAGCTTTTGTCAATCGCCGCTCAGCTGCATGACATTCAGATTACGCCTCACTTTGTTTCGTGGCTGCGTCCGAGCCGGCAGTACATGACAGACTGTGCGCGGGTAATGCGACCGCTTTGCCGTGATGCCAATGTGCGATCGCTCCTGTTTGATGTAGAAGAACCTTGGACTAAAACTGCAAAGACTGAAGCAAATGCCCAACTAGCAGTAGACAATTATTGGCAATTTACCGACTGGCCGTGCGATTTGGGCGTTACGGGCATTGTTTCCTTACCGCAATCGCTCAAACCCGTCATCGCCAAGTGCGAATACGTCATACCCCAAGCTTACAGCACTCGCAAAAATAGCAATACGGTTTATATCGGCAATGACGGCATAGAAAGAACTTATATCCGCCCCGATCGCCTCCCAAAAGTTGCCCATACAAACTGGCGAGACTTTTGGCAAACCTTTTGGGGCGTTCCCTACTGGCGCAAGCCAATGGTCATGGGGCTTGCAGCATGGAATCTCAACCGCCCAGGCAACATTTCAGAAACTCAGGCCATGCAGCGAGCCATAGAAACCACCGAATCAATTTCAGCTTCTCCAACCATTGACGAAGTAGCCTACTGGTCATTTGCTTGGATTATACAGTCTAAGACCAGAGCTGCATTTGTTCGTCAAGCTGCCATGAAAGCCAGAAAAGGGATTCCGCAAGCTGAAAGTGTTCCAGCCTAAGGTTGATTAACGATAGAAACAAGGTCTAGTTAGCACATCGCACTGTTTTAATCCATGGAGAAAGATCATGGTATATCTCCTCGATCGAGACTTAATAGACGAAGCTTTAAGGAATGAAGTCGCCTTTGATTTTGCCTCAGGCAAGTTCAATTTTGACGTAACGCGAGCAGTCCGTCGAAATCGCTATTGGGGTCAGCGGCTTGGCTGGCATACTCAGATTGACGCCATTGTTCGTCTTCTGCACCAGCAACCCTTTACCCCTGACGAAACAACCTTTGCTCAGTTAGTTTGCCGCTGGCAGCGAAAACAGAAATTAGAGGCCGACGGCATTATTGGCCCAAAGACTTGGTCAATCATGCGAGCTGCCTTGCCCCAGCTTCGGCCTGCGCCAAGCGCGCCAACGCCGACCCGCGTTCCCAGCTTAAACGGGCCGAAAGTGCCACCAGGCTTTAAATCGGTGAAACGAAAGGGAATTGTAAAAGGGCTTAGTCGCTATGGGGGTGGTCGCTTAGATGCTTTTTTGCTGTCTTTGAAGGCACAGGGGAAAATTACAATTTCTAATAACGATATTGATACCTTTCAACGGATTGCTAATGTTGAAACGAGTGGACAAGTACAAGGCATCAATACTTGGGACAGTGCCGTTGTCAGTATTGGGTTTATGCAGTGGACTTTGCAGCATGGCAAGGTGCAAGAGTGGATAGCCCTAGCTAGCGCCGACTTCAAACGCTACGGTATAGAGCTGGATAACCGGCAATACGTCTGGCAGCGGCAAGGCGATCGCCCAACCGCCAACAGGCTATCAAGGGAGCCCCCACCAAGGACATTCTGCGATGGAATGGGTGGGCAGAACGCTTCTATTTAGCAGGTTTAGACCCTGCTATTGTGCTTGTCGAAGTTGAGCTAGCAAAGCGCTGGCTAGACAGACATCTAAAGGGTTTTCAGCGATATTTGAAAAGAAAAAATCGCTCGAATGACTATCCAATCTTTAAAGCCCACTACGATCGCTCTCTGCAAATTCGAGGTATTTTCCAAGCTGCCTACAACAACCTGCCAGCAGCCGCTCAAAAAGGAACCGCTGATGCCTTACAAATTGCGCAAAGATCAGGCGATGCCAGCACCGATCGCTTTCTTCGCATTTTCAAACAAGCGATTTTGGACGCATATAAAGCCCGTAATGACGATAGTTCTAGGCTCATTGACGTGACGAAAAGTGGAGCCCGCTTGAGGTAGAGGAGATGAGCTAAAGGGAGCTAATCACTAGACAGGATTTTGAGGTTAGTTGGATTGTAAGTTATGAATAGGCTACAACAGAAACGGAAGCGAAGATGCCTGCCTAGGCACATGCCAGCTAGGCGATTGGGCCATCCACACTATTTTATGGATGCCTCATCATTTGACCTTGTCGGCAGTTTTCGGTTTTCAGACTTCCCCAAAAAAGTGCGAGATCTTCTCAAGTTGGGAGGCTTCTGGCCTGTGGCAGTGGCAGAGGCGATCAAAGCAGGGATTTGTGACGCCAATAAGCTAACCGATCTGGTTTTCTATGACATCCATCCAGAACGAGAGCGCCCAGATGGCACTTACAGACCGCTCAGTCCAACCGAACCAAACTTTAGCCAGCTAGTCGAAGAATGGAAAGGGCTCAAAAGCTTTATTGTTTTGCCGGCACTCAAGGTCACTCAGTGCGGAAAAGCTCCTAACGCAGGGGCCACAGCCGCAAAAGGCCCTTATCCTGTTGTCAACACCCTCATGCCAAAGGAAGGCCCAGGCTTTTTCTGTCGAATGCCAGAATCGCGGCGATGGGGATTACCTGAGACCATAGAGGCCCTGCAGCAGATTGGTAGGCTTTGGTTCTCGGCAAATCCTCAAGGCCCAAGGTTTATCATTTCAGACATTAGCAAACGGGGCGGAGGGCAACTGTGTTTTAATAAAGGCGGCTGTCATAAGAGCCATCAGATCGGACTAGATGTAGATATTCGAACAATCCGAAATGATGGACAAGAGACCTCCTCTGCCATCAGCTATAAGAATCCGAAATATTCGTTAGCACTCACGAAAAAGCTAATTGATACGATTCGCAGCAACGGAAATCTCAAGGTAAAAATGATTGCCTTTCTAGATCCAAGAATCTCCAATCTTAGTCGGTGGTCAGGGCATGATAGGCATCTTCATGTAAGATTTTGTATGCCTCCACGGTATCGATCGTTGATAAACCTCAATAAGACCTACAGCAAATCTCCCCCGAACTATCAATGCTCAAGTGAATAGCGGTTATACCTTCCGCCTGTTGCACTCTTGAGGCTGTGTATGACCCCTGAGCGGGATACGTTAATTTCTCCCCACATCGGGCTGTGATGCTTATGTAGCGAAGCTTTTAGAGTGTACTACAAAGAAAAATAGCGAAGGCTTGAGGAGTACATTTAGCGTGTAACCCTTACGGCGTTTGACTTTTCTTTAATGGCACTAGGGCGTTGTGACCGGATTTCGGCTTGCGGGCGATCGCATCGCGGGCTAAATCGAGTTCTCTGCGCTAGCAGCTCGTGCGATCAGTCACTGATTATTGGGCCGTTTCTCAGCTGGTGGGTCATAGAAGTAGAGGTAAAAGCTTACTTTCAGATAAGCCTAATAACACTTCCACTAGGTCTATAGAAATGACTTCTAGTATCCTTAGATGGTTTCAGTGAGACCTTTTGCGCGAGTGATCGTGTTTGACTATATTTGGTAACGACCAAAGCTGATAGATCCCTCTATCAGCTTTGAAATCGCCTTTATATTTGCGTTTCAGCGTATAGGAGCTGACTAGACAGTAGTGTACAGGAGATTGCCTTTCTCTATCAAAAAGTAACGTCTGGATGAGCAAAAACTGTCGCTGATCAAGTTTTCAATACACTGCTATGGAAGCGAAGTCTTACTGAACAAAACCGCCATTTTCTTATTCAGCTACAGAGTCTTGCTGATTCTCTGTAGCAGTAACCTGTGGGTTCAGAGGCTCAGGTTACTGTACTATTCAGTATCTTAAATCTGTATCCCTTTCATATCAGTGCTTTTAGGCTGATGTGGGGAGAAATTAACGTATCCCGCTCAGGGGTCAACCATGGATTGGGCCTAAGCTAATCTAAATCTCAGGGTGAGTCTCATGCTCGCTCAACGAGCTGGGCTAAATTTGGCCTAAAGTAGCTCCCGACACTAGGGCTCAAACGGCGGAAGTTCGTGAGTCTCATAGTCTATCTATCAGCGGTCTAAAAATGGCTGTAAGCCAGCTTTGTCAACTAATTCAGCCCATTTAGAGGGATAGGGTAGTTGCGTCACTGAGCAACCATTCAAGAGGTGAGTCTCGACTGTCTCGATGTGGACTTTGCCTTTTCGGGGGGTTATGCAAAAAGCCCCAAGCTGATCTAATCGCTGCTCTTGGCTCAGTAATCCTTGAGCATGACGACTCAGTAGATCGATTACTTCATTCAGCGTTTCCCGGTTGGCATTGGCCTGTTGAACTGATGGCCGCACAAATTGAGACACCACCATATCAAGCGCCTGAGTCAGTGAGGCGATATCGCGAGCGTTGCTTTCCGGGGTTAGTCCTGGTGCGTCTGGGCTGCTCATGGCTAGAGAAGGTGGAATCGTGACTGCATTGTAACTCATAGGTTATTCAGCGCTTATTCGGCGCTTGCTTTTGCCTGCTCGGGCTTTGACCAGCTCACCCTTAATTTCCGTACAGAAACTCTAGCCAGCAGCGGGAGTCAAATCCAAGCGGTCTATTCTCAGGTCTAGGTAGCTCAGATTATCCAGCTCTAGCCAGTTCATCATGGTGCCAGGGGGATGGGTGTCGTCTTTGATAAAGCTGGAAACGGCTTTGTCATACTGCTGCTTGGTCGTGGTTGAGGCTTTGATCCGGGGCCAGTCTTGCCGGAAGCCAGACATCACTTCATCGTTTAGCTCATTTCTAAAGGTAGTGACGCTGCCGCTTTTCTCTTCTACCGAGAAGAAGAAGTAATCACGGCTCTCTAGCATGGTTTTAAGGACGACTTGCACCAGCGGATTGCTGGGATTCATCAAGGCATGGTACTGCTTGAACCCATAGAACTCGAAGGCAAAGTGAACGACTTCAAACTGGCTGCTGCCGTACAGCGAGTGGCCGAAGTTGAAGCCTAAGCCTAAGCAAGCTTGAGGAATGACTTCGCCGGGGCGCATGGCGACAAAGCCGCTCTTTTTTTTATCCACTTCGACCAGTCCAAGTCCACAGCAGGGCGCTTCTGCGGCTACCAGCGCCTGGAGAAAGGAACGGTTCACTGTCATGGGAGGCAGCATAAGCGGTGGTAGGGCCGGTGCCTGAAGAACTATCACATCGTATCCCGAATAGGAAAACGCCCTTACAGCTCCTTCCAGAGGTGTCGTAATAATTTGCCTTTATTACGACACCTCTGGAAGGAGCACATGACGATAACTGAAGAAGCTCTCGGGGTGAAGGCAAGGCTTAGTTTTTCTCGTCGTATGTGCTGGCTGTCATGCGATGGCAAGGCCCTTCCGAGGGAAGATCGCACAGTCTGCTCTGCCGACATCGCCAAATTAACGCCCCTTTTTGCGACAGATCAAACGCCTAGACTCAAGTGTTGATAGGGGCTCGCGCAGTTCAATTAGCAGCATTTCAGACCGCTAACTTAACGACCATTTTTGCGACAAGTCAAACGCCTAGAATCAAGCACTGATATGCGCTCGCGCAGTTCACACAGTAGCGATTTCGACCGCTAAATTAACCACCGTTAAATTGACCGCGAGAGTTTGATGTAGAAAATCAGCGGTAAAGGTGCTAAAACCTGTCCGTAGCACTAAAAAATAAACCATGCTGTCATTGCGTAGCCGCATATTAGACCTAAAACAAGGTCACTCAGAGTATGGTCATAACGGATTGCTGTTTGCGATGTCGTTGGAAGAATCAGAAGTGATCGACAGGCTTGCTGAAGACGACCCATTCGTTGCCGAATGCAAACACAAAATAATGCGTCTCTTGAAGCACTACACAGTTGGGTATTCGGAACATTTGAAAACAGCTTTCGATGTGTACAGTGAATGCTCTACATACATCCAATTGAATAGTAGAGGCGTTTTGATTGAGCGAGTTCCAGAGGCGCGAGAATCTAGACCTGATTTTAGGATCAGATACTGCGGAGAAGAAGCATACTGTGAAGTAAAAACTCTCGGTTGGGCTGACGGAATGCAGAACTACAATGCTGCTATCGACGATGGAATTGCCGCCAAGATAGAGATAGAAGACCAGGTTTTCTCAGGTGTAAGAATGCCTATGGCTACATCAGGCATTTCACCCTTTGGTCACAGTGAAGAGCTATCTACTAATCCAGGCAAACTTTTTACTAGAAAAATTATTGATAAGCTAAGAAACAATATCAAGGAATCACAGTTCGAGTTAGGACCAACTATCTTAATTTGTGACCTTTCACTACTTTATTTGCCTTCCCCAGGCCCTCGTCTAGCTAGCGTGATTGCGTACATGGCAGCTGAGTCATGCTGTATAGTATCTGGCGAACTATGGCATATAGCATTTGGGAGAATAGGAGACCAAATTCTTAAACGGATAGAATTTGAGGGCGCACCAAATACGTCTGGAAGATTAGAAAGAAACGGCATACTGATAGACAGCCATGAGAATTTAAAGGCACTTATCATATGCACAAGTCCTTTTGACAAAGCAAAGAAAACATACTCTGCTTTTGCAACTGCCTCAAATTTTGAGCAATTCGGAGCACTAATATGTCAGATTTCAGACTTTTACAATGACGAAGTTAACTCAAACGCCTGGGAAATTATTGACGGGCAGAAACAGTTAAGACACTGATTCTGCCAAGGCTCTATCAATGAAAAGTCGCAAAAACGAAGATTTTCGGGACGATCATACGTACTTCTGAGAGGTCGCCAACACTTTTAGATTTTTCAGAAGTTCTGAGATGTAGTAAGGCATTGCTTAGAGATAAATATTACCCAATCGGGTACTTCCATCTGCGGTGTCCACATCTAAATATAAGATTGATACAGCAGGATTAAAGATAGAAACAAAGACCTCATATACACTGAGGTTAGAACTTCGCTCTGTCAGAATTTTGTAGACAGAAAATGTAAACTCTGAAGTGGACCCCAAAGACTAAACAACTTGAAAGGGCAGTTAAGCTCTGAAGGGTCTACGTAATTAATACGCTTTCAACGAGTATTACACATCCCCTCCTTTTCACAAGCAACTTTCATAATAAATTTCATCAGGTGTCCGATTATTCAGCGACTGATGCGGCCTTTGCCGGTTATACCAACGGAACCAAGTACTCACCTCCTGAGATAAGTGGTTGCCGTCATCAAAGGCTTTGAGATAGATCAACTCATACTTTATCGACCTCCATAATCGTTCGATGAAAATGTTGTCATAACAGCGTCCGCGCCCATCCATCGAGATCTTTACCTCTGCCTGCTTCAGCGTTCCTGTAAAGGCATTCGCGGTGAACTGAGCACCCTGGTCAGAGTTGAATATGCTGGGTTTGTGATAGTGCTGTAGGGCT
>JAAUPS010000275.1 GCA_012033015.1 Phormidesmis sp. RL_2_1 | reverse complement strand
CAGCAAATGTCGCAACTAATTTCCAAGGATCGGGTACTTCGTCAATATTCAAAGACAGAAGCTTTTCTTGTAAAGGCTTCAAGTGCTCGTACATACCTATAAACTCTCGACAACTTGAAGCATAACGGCGAAGTTGAGCGGCTTCGCCGACTCCTTTCGATTTTAGCCGATACTTTGAGTCCGCTCCAACGCAGTGTTCGGGGGCAACCTTTCTGGCGGGGGCTGCCACGATCTCAACTGGCACTCCTCACCCTCACCGATTCCTCAACGCTGCTTATCCTAGGCGATCCGCCGATATTGACTGGGACTTTGGCTATCAACCAACCGTTGACAAAACGGAACCGTCGCTAGTTGGCAGACCCCGCACACCCACCGAGTGCACTCGTCGTTACCGCTATGGGCGATCGGGATGCTAAGGCAAATGCCCGCCGGGCTCTCTTGGGACTGATGCGACTTGGCCAGCCGTTGACAATACTCACGCTGACGCTACCAACGACAATTTTGTGGGACTTGGCGCAATTTGAGATATCTGAACTGCACTCAACTGACCAACGGGCGATTGCGCCACCGCCGATACCCCTGCTTCCAAGCTCTCTCGCTCCAGTTGACGCCGAACGGCAAAACGCAGCGGCGGCAGATAACCTTGAACTCAGCACCAGCGACTTTCGCCCGTCCGCCTGCATTTGAATTGTTGGGCGGCTCGCTCTACCCACCTACCCTTTCTAGATCAGAATTCACGTCGCATGCACAGTTCGCCGTCCTCTTCTTCTGTTCCGGTGTAGACAAAACCCATCTTCTCGTAAAACGGACCAGGCCCCCCTTTGGCTGGCACGCAACTTGTTTCAACCGCATCTGCTCCAGGGCGCGTCTTGACGTGCGCGAAGAACAACTCCAGCGCCTTTCGCCCGTACCCATGCCCTTGGTATTGCTCACCGATCATAAAGCGCCACAGAAAGTACTCTTGCTGAGCTACGTTGTCTTCCAACATTAAAAAACCGACTGCTACATCACCAGCGTAGATCGCGCGGAACCAAGCAACCTCTGGATTAAAATGCGCTTCTGCGATAGACGCGGCGTTGGATGCTACGAACTGCTCTTGGTATGGGGCTACTTTTAAGCGGAGGATATCGCGCCAGTTTTCCTTAGTGATCTCGCGCAGCGTTATTTCGAGGTCGAACTCGGACATACACAGTGTTCTCCCTGAACAATGCTTTTAAAGATAGTTTCGCACTCAGCAACACAGGCGATACTACAACTGCTGCCCAACGGCAAAACGCAGCGGCGGCAGATAACCTTGAACTTAGCACCAGCGACTTTCGTCCGTCCGCTGCCGTGACGTGTTAGCTGGCTGGCCACTGAACAGTCTCCTAGTACCGTAGTTGAAAAAGACGGACGCTTTCAATGATTAAAATTGCTGCCCATACCAGTATACTAAGGCCAGCCGCTGCCGCTGCAATATCTTTAGTGACTCGGATACGATCATTCTGTTGAGGCTCAATAAAGTCACACAGGACTTCAAGCGCGCTGTTAAACAATTCAGAAACAAGCATTAGCCCCATTGCAAGTAGTATCAAGCTGACATCTACCCATTGGCGAAAAAGGAAAGCACCAACTAAAACGGGCACCGACAGGATTGCCTTATAAGCAACACTGAAATCGGTGACTACTGCAACATGAAGACCCGCTAGGATCACCTTGAGCTTCCGGATTGGGTGATAACCAGATGAACGAAATTTGTTAGACATAACCGATTAGTCTAAAGGGGCTGTACCGATCGCACGAATCGCTGTAACTGCCGACTTTCCAATTCCAGAACCCGTCTGGCAAAATCAGGATCATGGTCAAGCAGGTCGTCAAATGCATTGACTGATACAGCTAAAATGCGTGTCTTCTCGCTAGCTGCAATGATCGTATTTTCTGAGTTGCTATGGGCCAAAACCTCTAGCTCGTCTAGTGTTTGTCCAGGATGCAGTGGTTCCACCCGAATCTCAGATCCAGTTTGATAGTGAACCTTGGCATCGCCTTCGATTAAAAGCAATAGCTCTCGACAGGTATCCCCTGCTTCTGTAATCATGCCTCCTGCACTGTAGGTTCTTGTTTCTGCCCGATCCGCAAGGGCAATGAGCGTTTCACTCCGCATCCGGTGGAAAAAGTCACTATTGAATAAATGAACTAATTTCTCTAGCGTTGGAAATTCTGTCAGGGGTGGGGGTGCGTTGGATGATGATTTCTGCGACAACAATTGCTCAATCGTCTCTTGAACGAGACGAGAACCGAACTGATGACGATGGTTGCGAGCGATCACCTGACTACGTTCTGCATCTAATTGAGCGATGGTATACAGCGCTGCTGCCTGAATCATCGGATTTTGATCTTGGAGTACGGCTTCTAGATGTCCCAGAATCTTCTGAGAGGAGAACTCTAGCGAACAGGAAACAGGTGTTTCTCCAGGTTGAATCAAATGTTGCAAGATGGCTGGGGATAGTCGGTCACCCCAGCTTTCTTGATCCAAAAGCTCACACAATACGGCAGGTGAAGCCTGCTGTAACGATTGCGCCAGAGTCAAAGCAACTGGATCAGCCTGAAGCAGATCTAAGGTTTGCAGAAGCGATCGCACAATTAGTTCTTTCTTATGGCTGATGTTTTCTTGAAGCAGGTTTAATACCGCTTGATGCTCGTGCAGCATCGGTTGATGCAGAGCGCGGTAACAGTCAATCAATTCGGGGAGTTGTGCCAGCAGAAACTCTGCTTTTTTGACACTACTCGCATTACCCGAAAACCCACTCAGAATCCATTCTTCTTCCTGTGGCGTAATGGAATATTGACGACGCAGAGAACGAACATCGGCTGAATTTTGAAATGATGGTTGCTCAAATGCCGAGCGGTCGATCTGTTTCTGTTGTAATAACATTAGTCGCTCCAGCGATTTGCGGTAGCCGCTCAAACGGATCTGATTTTCTAAGCTGCGTTTGCGATCTGGATTGAGCAACTCTGGATCTTCAATGCCCAATTCCTCCAACACAAGGCGGTGTTCGTCGTCTGTAATGCCGAGTTCCTGACGCATTTGTTGCAAAACGTCCAGGCTACTGGAATAGTTCACATACCCTTCTTCCAGTGCTTCTCGTACCACTCCCTTATACGCCTGATGCCGCTTCTCGCGAGTAAAACTAGGCAACACCTTGGCTAACACATACACTTCGTGCGTGTTTAGATCACTCAGCGATTGCCCTTCCAAAAACTGTGCGACATTTAGCTGCAATTTCTCTAACTGCTTGCGGAATCGATTCGCTAGGTTTTCACGAGAATAAAGATCCGGACTGCGCCGCCAAGTTTTGTAGAGCCAAAGGGTACTCAGTGCCACTAAGCCCAGGTCATAGAGGTATTGCAACGACCAGGGGAGCAGCAGTACCAGAGGACGACCTCCAAAGATGAAGAAAACATTGAAAATCCCATAGGTACACAGGCTGAAGATACGATGGCGAATTATCTCGCTCGACAGATTTGTCTGATGTCGCCGACTATAGGCTTTGGTGCGTTTCTCGATCCATCTTCCACCCCAATACCCGATCGCCGTACAGCCCCCTAGAACTAGCGGCACTGCGACCAGTTTAGGAATATTGATTGTTTGCCCAAACAGGTAAAGTCCAGGGTCAAATAGCGAAGCGAGTTGATCAGTTTGCCGTGCCCACGCCCCAGAGAAGTAATAGTTCCAGTTACCGGCATAGAGATAGTAATAGCCAAAATAGCCAATCACTAAACCGACATAGCCATAGCGTAGGAATGAGGTTTCAGGTTTGCTTAAACTGTTCCAATAAGTACGTTCAGCATCAATATCAATGCAGGGATTTTGACAGGCGACGCAAGCACTTTGTTCTTTACCATCCGGCAGCACCACACGACACATCGATTGCGTAACGAGCTGCTCACTGGTATGGGCTTTGCTACTTAATAAACCCCCCGGTTCACTGTAGATGCTTTGCACAGGAGCCATTGGGCAGAAATACTGACACCAGGACTTGCCACTGTACCAGTAGCCTACTGCGATCGCAGCTGCTACGGTAAATAATAACCAGCCCGCTAGCACTAGACGATCGGCGTTGAAAAACAAGATTCGCCCACACAAACCTAAAAACAACCAGCCAAATTGCACATAGGGATAGTTTCGGCCCAGCCATGAATTCGGCTCAACTTTCGCTAACTCGTAGCGTGTTTTGCCAGTCTTTTTGTTCTCTCGTTTGAACTGTCGCTGCCATCCCAATGCGCGAGGAATTTGAGATAAAAAAGAGAGCGGACAAATCCGCCGCCATAACTCATGTCCGAACACCAACAAAATAAAAATGGCGGATGGCACAATGGCTCCCCAAAAAAGGGTTGTTCCTAACGGATAGGGTTGCTCAGAGAGGCATTTTCCCTGTACCTGTACACAGGCATCAGGCAGCCGCAGTGGACTCCAGGGGTGGTCAGAGGCAGTTAGTGCCGATGTCCACGGGTCATAAAATAGGGAGGCAACGATCAGAAGCCAACCTACAGTAAATACCCAACGAATCCAATGCATTCGCCTCTCTGGCAGTTGTGCAAACATGAGGAAACCCTTTCACTTCTACAATCTTCTTCAATTATGGGCTGAAGATCTTTGGGTTCTGCCATTGGATTTTCTCTAGGCTAGCTATTAGATTTATCAAGGTGCATTCCGAATTTGGAAGCTCAAGAAACAATTGCACAATACCGTTTTAACCCGAAGACAAAGCCAGCTAACGTTCCCCTTCAGCGGCGGCAAGTAACTTTTGCAGCAGCACCCAGATCTTTGTTCCGTCCGCTGCAAGGGGGTTGTTAGACCGCCGCGCTTCTTCTGTTTGAACTTGTATGCTAACTGAACAAGGCAATAGGACGATAAGCTACCCTTCCATCCTCACGAGTTGCTCTCAGAACTTGTTTGCGATTGCGAGGCGCAGCACTAAGGTGTATCCAGTTAGGATTGTCGAGCGTGCCAAATTCAAGAATGACTTGATCAAACTCTGGGCAGTTTTCAACCACCCATTCTGCTAGCTTTTTAGTGCCAACGTTAATTGGAATTACATCTGCTGCAAAGCCCAAGCGATGATCGCTGTTACTAACGCCTCCTACGGCTATATTGAGTTCCTCCGAGCGAAACCCCGATGAGATCCTTATAGGACCAAGTGCATCACGAGCGGGTTGGAGAATTTTTTCGCACAATTTCCGAAGATTTCCAATCTCCTCTGAATTGGGAGTATTATCAATTCCTAAACGATCTGCTGTTGAAGACTTAACTAACTCCCAAAGACGAAAGTTTGCAGTCAAATTCATATTAAGATCCACTATAAATTCTCCCTATTCACCAATTGCTCGAATTGCAAAAGACAAGAGTTTATCTGTTGAAAGTCCATCTTTGATAGTTTCTGACTCACCAAATGACTGCCTTCTTTCTTCGTCGCCTTCAAACTCGACTTGTAGATAAGCTGGCATTGTAACAGGTTCCTCACTGTCTACTTCAACAGGTCTGCGTAAATCTGCAATCTTGTAAAGAGAACCAGCATGTGGATGAAAAGTTGTAGGTTCTCCCAAAAGATTCTCAACTTCCCAGCGATACATTCCAAGTTTTAGAAACTGAAAGAGATAGCCTAAGTCCCAAATGCTATGGTTTTTCTGAAACTCATCAGCTACCGCACGTACATCTAGATCCATAAAATTGTTCCTCAATTCCTAGACAATCACCAGTCCATCACCAGTTCTAGACAGGTACTCTTGTAACACTCTTCAAAAAAATGCAACATACGAGTAACGTACTCTACTCTTATTTGGCTCCAGCATGGTCTAATGCGTTATCAAATCTCTTGGCATGAGCTTCAATCTTAGGTGCTTGATCAAGTCCATTGATCACTTTTCTAGCATTATAAAAGTCAACAATTTGTCCTTTGTCTGGGTCACCAATGTAGTGTTTCAATGCACGACCGGTAAAAGAACCAAGGAACATCCCGTAAAACATTATGACCGCTGCAAAATTAGGATCTTTTACAGCTTCAGAATCATTTGTGAAGTCCGGACTTCCAGGATAAAAATTACGTACAATGGGAGTCATTTTTCATAATTTCTGCGCCCAGTTAGTTGGACATAGCCACGCCCGCGAAATTTAGCACCATCGCCTGGTTCGGTGTTACCTAAGTCAGCACGATTTTCATAACGACGAGTAAAGTAAGCAACACTTCCAAATTCCGAAATCGGTTGCATTGTAAATGCAGTTTCGTGATACACAGTGGCAAGCATATACGCTAACCAGCCAATACTGCGAATATCCCAATTAATTTTGAATTCACCTGTTGGTGCGACTGCTGGAGACTCCCAAAAATCTAGAATTGCTTCAATGCCATCTACTTGTCCTTGGCTCAGCCTGCCATTGAATAAGTCATCTCGAACAATATCGTAAAAATCTGCCCTATCCATAAAAAACTCCATGCAAAACTAATGAACCAAACAAAAGGCAATAGACGAACTCTCTTACTGCAAGTAGGAGCCTTGGATTCCAACTACCTTGCTTTGCACTAAATACAAGACTTTTTGATAGCTCACCGGAAAATTACCGTAGATTTACTGGATTTACTAAAGCTTTGTACATTTGGCGATCGCACCCCACCATAAATCTCCCGGTTACGCCCAAACAGATAACCAGCGGTCTAACGTTCCCAGTCAGCGGTTGCAGTAGTCTTTGTGTCCCACCAACCGCTCT
>JAAUPS010000274.1 GCA_012033015.1 Phormidesmis sp. RL_2_1 | reverse complement strand
GTAAAGCCAAAGGCAACGTATCGGTTGATCAATAAGACATCACTAGCATTACGTTAAGAAGATATAAAAGCATGAACTCGCTGTCGTCTTCTATACCTTTTTGCTGCTTTTATGTCTTTTATGTCTTGCTTTTGGGATCTTTTTCAAGCTCTAGCGGTCTTGAATACCTGGGTGCCCTCACCGCTTGGCAGAAATTTTAGTGGCTTTGCTGATAGTTTTTCAACTGCAAGCAACTCAAGATCTATGCTATCTACCGTATCTGAAAAGACAATGCATGTAATTCGTTGGGCCATTTTTCTGGCTTGGGGATTGCTGATAGTTTCTCTGTTTTATGATCCGTTTTCTGCTGTTTTGACTGAGCCCACCAATCATTGGAGCTGGCTAGCAGATGACACCATTGCTGTTTCTACAGACCCGACTCAATGCGTTAGCGCGCAGGGCTACTGTATTCCTTTAGCGACCTATGCAATTGGTACTCGGGTGTTTTGGGGCATGGTCGTGCCAAGCGCTATTTTTGTTGTGCTGGTATTGGGGCATGAATTTTGGCGGCGGATTTGTCCGCTGTACTTTTTCTCCCAGTTGCCTAGGGCACTAGGGGTAAAGCCGCTGCTGAATATTGAACGCCATACCTGGCTGCAAAACAATCATTTTTATGTGCAGTTTGTGCTGTTCTTTGTTGGCATTACGGCGCGGATTCTATTAATTAACTCGGTGCGTCCTGTGATGGGTTTGTTTTTGATTGCCACGTTGCTCTGTGCTGCGGCTGTAGTAGCGCTTTATGGCGGTCGAAGCTGGTGTCATTATGTGTGCCCTTTTGGCATGGTGCAAACTGTTTTTACAGGGCCTCGTGGACTGTTAGACAGTGCTGCGCATCAAGCACCGCCCTATAGCCTTACCCAGTCGATGTGCCGCACCGTGGCGGCACAAGGCGAGGGGGGTGGTCATGATCATGACCAAAGTGCCTGATGTATCTTGCTAAGGCAAGCAGTATGGATATTGATGCTGAGCAGGCTTATTGGGCGCATTTGCACAAGCCGGGGCGCAAGCTGGTGGCAGTATGGCTACTTGGGCTTGGTGATTGGCTACTTTTGTTATTACGGGCTATATGCAGGCAACTTTGAGTATTACTTTTCGGGGGTGTGGAGCCATGAAGCCCGCACGGTGACAGCGTTGTTTGATCCTGGCTTTTACATTGCAAAGCAGGCTGTGCCTATTCCGAAGCTGGTGGCGGCTCCTTTGACCTTGGCAATATTTGCAGCCGTGAGCTGTTGGATTTGCGATCGCATCGAACGCCACTACCGAGGCTATCTCAAACGCACCCAACCCGCCAACAGCGATATTCGTCAGCAAAGCCTGCATAGAGTATTCTCCCTGTGCACCTTTATCGCCTTCAATATTTTCTTTATCTATGGCGGTCGCCCAGAAATTAACCGCTGGCCACTGGCCGCTCAGTTTGGCTTTCAAGCCCTGATCGCCATGGTCAGCAGTCTGTGGCTGTACCGCACCTGGGGCCGTAGCCAAGCGCAATATCAAAAAGAGAGCCTCGTTGATAAGCTGCGTCGTCAGCTCAAAAAGCTGCCCATGGTGCCTGAAATCTTAAAAGAACACAGCTTGGAGCAGCTCAATGCTGAAGAATTAAGCATTTGGCCAAAACGTTGCCTCAGCTTGTTTCCTCCGAACCGGTTACCCCTTCACTGCCCGCCTTGCCTCGAACTGTGATTAAACACATACGACCGGCGAGTCATTCTCATGATGCAGCGACCACTCAACTGCGCAAGCGGTAGTCTTTGGTTGGCTCTGTTGCGGGCTGCTGCCATCTGCTTTAGCAATATCGTCTCTTTTGGTTGCAGTTTCTTTTTACTGTCGTTTCTCCTTGAATGCAGTTCCTCTTTTTGTCCCTTGTGATGCTGTTCCTATGCTAAAAACAAAAGTCATCAACACCAACACCAACGATGTTTATGTCGCCGAACTCTCTCCCCGCTCAGCCCAACAGTCGGAATGTTTGATTGGGCGTCACCCCAACTGCGATCTTGTGCTAGATGGCCCCGCCGTTAGCCGGGTGCACGGGCGCATTTTATTTGAAGCAGAGCAGTGCTTTTTTACCGACTTGGGCAGCACAGATGGCTCTCGGTTAAACAATGAAGAAACACAGGTCAATCAGAGCTATGCGATCGCCCCTGATGATGTGCTTCGTATTGGTGATTTTGCGCTGATTATAGAAGCTTTAACTGGAGCGGCCTCAAGGGCGATCGCCCCTCAAAACTCACCCTTCGGAAACACATGGCAAGCTGGTGGTAGTGGTAGTAGTGGTGGTAGCATTACCGCCCGCTGCGTCCAAATTATTCCAGAAACCCACGATGTTAAAACCTTTCGCTTTGTGGCGGAACCTGAACTGTTGTTCGATTTCAAACCGGGACAGTTTGTCACCCTCACGCTCCCCATGCAAAAGCCTAATGGTCAGCCCGTGACACGCTCTTACTCGATTTCGTCTAGCCCCTCTCGCCCCCATACCTTAGATATCACGGTTAAAAGAGTTAAAGCCGCCAGCGCTGATTTGCCCCCTGGCTTAGTCTCTAACTGGCTCCATGACTACCTAGCGGTGGGTATGACGCTCCCGCTACAGGGGCCGTATGGGACTTTTAACTGCGTTGATCATCCGGCTGATAAGCTATTGCTGATTTCTGCTGGCAGTGGCATTACACCGATGATGTCGATCGCTCAGTGGCTGAGCGATCGCGCGGCGAATACAGACATTACCTTTATCCACGCCGCTCGCAGCCCGCTTGACATTATTTTTCGCCAGCGGCTAGAGCTTTTAGCGGCCCAGCACCCTGACTTTAAGCTGGCTTTTACCCTGACGCAGCCGTCTGCGGCCTTGGCTTGGGCCGGTTACCGAGGTCGCTTAAATCCAGCTTTGCTCACGGCTATTTGCCCTGATTTTGCTGAGCGTCATGCCTTTGTCTGTGGCCCGGAAGGGTTTATGAGCAGCACGAAGGCACTGCTGATGGGGGAAGGCTTTCCGCTGGAGCATTATCTTGAGGAGAGTTTTGGTGGAGCGCAAGGGGGTTTGGCGGTTGGCTTGCCGCCCAGCCTCAGCCAACCTAGGGCTGAGCGGTCGGATGGTGAGCCGCTGGTGGAATTTTCAGCCTCTCACAAATCTGTGCGCTGTGATGAAACCGAAACGCTGCTAGACGCTGCTGAACAAGCCGGTGTCACCATGGCGAGTGGCTGTCGTATGGGTAGCTGCGGTGCTTGTAAGCATCAGTTGGCAGCCGGTGAGGTGTGCTACGAGGTGGAGCCGAAAGGATTGACAGCAGGCGATCGCGCCACGGGTCATGTCCTTACCTGCATTGCCAAACCTGTGGGAAAAGTCGTGCTGGCGCTGTGATGAAATCTGAAGTCAGCATGAGACACTGGGAATGACAACGATTTGATAGGGCTGCTCCACCCATGACGCCATCTCCTCCCGATAATCTAGCCAACTCTTCAGCCGACCATCCCAAGCGGCCCTTTAAAATCACAAATCAAATTCATTTGAACAATTTCCGAGGGGATCTTTTCGGTGGCCTCACAGCGGCCGTGATTGCTTTGCCGATGGCGCTAGCTTTTGGCCTAGCCTCCGGTGCAGGCCCCGTGGCTGGCCTCTACGGGGCGATTTTAGTCGGCTTTTTCGCCGCCCTATTCGGCGGCACCCCGGCACTCATTTCTGAACCTACTGGGCCGATGACGGTGGTCATTACCGGTATCATCGCCACCCTGACCGCCGCCGATCCAGAAAACGGTATGGCGATGGCATTTACCGTTGTGATGATGGCCGGTGCCTTACAGATTGTATTGGGCGTGCTCAAGCTCGGGAAGTACGTTACCTTGATGCCCTACAACGTGGTGTCGGGCTTTATGTCAGGCATCGGGCTGATTTTGATCATTTTGCAAATTGGCCCGATGCTTGGCCAAGCTAGCCCCAAAGGGGGTGTCATGGGCACCCTCCAAAGTTTGCCCGCGCTGATATCGGGCATTCAGCCCTATGACGCTATTTTGGCCATAGCGACCGTGCTCTTGATCATCTACTTTCCCAAAAGCTTGCGAAAGTTTGCCCCGCCCCAGCTTGTGGCTATGGTCATCGGCACGATTTTGTCCCTAACCCTTTTAGATGGGGGCGAAAGTATGTCCCGCATTGGCGAAATTCCCCTGGCTTTGCCTACTTTACATTTACCGGTGTTTACAGGCGCACAAATGCGCAACATGATGATTGATGCGGCTGTGCTGGGGATGTTGGGCTGTATTGATGCCTTGCTTACTTCGGTGGTGGCCGATAGCCTTACCCGCACGGAGCACGATTCTAATAAAGAACTGGTCGGGCAGGGCATTGGCAATATTGTTTCAGGCTTGTTTGGTGGTTTGCCTGGGGCTGGTGCGACCATGGGCACGGTGGTCAATATTAAAGCCGGAGGACGCACAGCGCTTTCTGGCCTGCTGCGGGCGGCGATCTTATTGGTGGTGGTGTTAGGCGCTAGTGGGCTCACTCGCAGTATTCCGCTGTCGGTATTGGCAGGCATTATTATCAAGGTCGGCATTGACATTATTGACTGGGGCTTTTTAAAGCGGGCTCACAATATTTCTCAAAAGTCGGCGGCCATTATGTATGGTGTTGTTTTGCTGACGGTGTTTGTCGATTTGATGGTGGCGGTGGCGGTGGGTGTTTTTGTCGCTAACATTTTGACGATTGAGCGGCTGAGCCAAATGCGTTCTGCAAAGGGTGTCACTGCTATCACCGACGATGACGATACGATTGCACTGAGCCCGGAGGAAAAGTTACTGCTGGAGCAGGGCCGCGATCGCATTTTGCTCTTTAGTCTCAGTGGGCCGATGATTTTTGGGGTGGCCAAGGCCATTTCCCGCCAGCGCGAAGCCGTCGCCAACTGTCAAGCCATGGTTTTAGATCTCACGGAGGTGCCCCACTTGGGTGTAACTACGTCGCTGTCAATTGAAAATGCCTTGATAGAAGCGGCAGAGGGCAACCGCACCATTTACATCGTGGGAGCCAAAGACCAAACCTATAAGCGTCTTGTCAAGCTAGGGCTGCTCAAAATTGTCCCGGCTGAGCGCTTTTTAGACGATAGAACCGAGGCCCTACGTCGGGCGGTGATCGCAGTTAATCAGGCAGGGCTCGATTCGAGTGACCCAATGCTTGCGGCGAATGTCCCGGCCTAGGGAGAGCCTCATCGCGGTTGAAGTTTGGCCTATTGAAGTTTGGCTGATTGAGGTTTGGCCTCTTGAAGTTTGGCCTATTGAAGTTTGGCTGATTGAGAGCTGACAAATCCGCTTAATCGGTCAATGCCGCGCTCAATGGTATCGAGATCTGTGGCGTAGGAGATGCGAATGGTGCCTTCTGCGCCAAAAGCGACACCAGGAATGGTGGCGACATATTTTTCATCTAGCAGTTGTTTGCAAAAGGCCACGGAGCTGCGGCTCACTTGACTAATATCTACCAGTAAATAAAAGGCACCTTTGGGCTCTACATAGCTGAGCCCGTCAATCCGATTGATCATATCCATAATGGCCAGTCGGCGCTTGGCAAAGGCACTCAGCATAATGTCAATGCTGTCGGAAGGTTCATTTAAAGCTGCGATCGCGCCATACTGAGCAAAGGTGCACACGTTAGACGTCGTATGGCTTTGCAGCGTATTTACCCCTTCGATAATTTCTCTTGGCGCAGCCAAATATCCCAATCGCCAGCCTGTCATCGCATAGGCTTTGGCAAATCCATTACTGATAATAGTGCGCTGAAATATTTCCGGGCTGACTGCGCCAATGCTCAAATGCTGGGCACCATCGTAGAGAATTTTTTCATAAATTTCGTCAGAAACGACCCAAATTCCCGTTTCTACCACAACTGCTGCCAAAGCGCGGATCTCGTCAGGGGTATACACCATGCCCGTAGGGTTGGACGGTGAATTCAGCACAAATAGCCGAGTACAGGGTGTGATCGCCTGTCGCAGTTGCTCAGCCGTGATTTTATAGCTGTTTTCAGCCGTGGTTTGCACGATGACCGGTGTCCCTCCGGCTAGCTTCACCATTTCCGGATAGCTCACCCAGTAGGGGGCCGGAATAATCACCTCATCGCCCGCTTCAATCACAGCCATCATCAGGTTGTGCAATGAATGCTTACCGCCATTGGTCACCATGATATTTTCGGCGCGGTAGGCGAGCTGATTGTCCGTTTGCAGCTTTTGGGCGATCGCTTCTCTGAGGGCCGGTTCGCCCGCCGCTGGACCATAGCGCGTTTTGCCCGCATCTATTGCCGCCTTTGCCGCTGCGCAAATATGCTGAGGCGTATCAAAATCAGGCTCGCCTGCACTAAAGCTACAGACATCGAGCCCCTCTTTTGTCATCGCTTTGGCCCTAGCAGAAATGGCCAACGTAATCGAGGGGGTGACCTGTTGAATGCGAGAGGCAAGCTTCATGAGTAGAGGCAGGCGACAATAGCCTGCAAAAAATGTAAACCAGACTACTAAAGTAGATCGATTTTGAAGAGGTGCGATCGCTAAGTTACAAGTCTAAGTCAAGTTTTTCGTATATTTTTTGTATATTTTCAGATCCCGGCTAGATGCCGACTAGATGCCGATATCTAAGAATGCAATTGATATGTCTTGGCTGGCTGATTATTGTAAAGTACTTGTCACTACTCAGGCTTAATATTCTGTGAAAAGAAGAAGGATAGAGAGCAATCAGCGCTACTGTTGAAGCGATAAAAACCTAGGAGCAGGTTTACCGGTCTTGAGTCA
>JAAUPS010000273.1 GCA_012033015.1 Phormidesmis sp. RL_2_1 | reverse complement strand
TGAGCGGCGTGGAGGCGCTTTGGGTTTCCGCCGATGGCAAGGAACGCTGGCACGGATGGCTGCCGCATCTCGACCTCGCGGTCGCCGAGGAACTCACGAAGGGCAGCGCGGAGCACGCTCGGCTTTGGGAGCTATTGAAACGGCCTGGACGTCTCGGACTGAAAGGGCAGATCAACCTCCAGGAAATAGGCTGTGCAACCGAGATCGATGATGCCATTGCTACAGACCCGAAAGGCAATCCCCCACTCCGCCGCACCAATCGCTTCATCAGTGCCTCTGACCTGAAGGGCAAACACATTTCCGAAAGGTAGGCGGTATGCCCCTGCCTCTCCGAACAGGCTGCCCAGCAATCCATAGCCATCGGGTACCCGATGCTGTCGTGTCATCCAGTTACCTCCCGCCCAGGCCCCCTTGCCTAGCGACATGTCTGAGTCATATAGCTCGATATGCGGACAGCCACCCTTACAGGGAATAGCCTGCCAGTCCTTCTCTCCATTCGTGCCACCGCTGACGGGTTTGGGGGTAGCCGCTTCGCCCGAGTATTCTTTTTCGCCAAAGGTGATGTCCTGCTTTGCCAGTGGGATCAAGCCACTGATCATCCCCATGCCTGGAAAGTCGCCGAAGGAAAGGATAGATAAACCGGGGACGTTAGCAACCACGTCATCGCCAATATGGGGCAGGTCACCTAGCTTAGTGACGCCCAGGTTTGGGAGATCCGCTACCTGCAACGTGCCAAGCACCTCTCCTACGACGGGGATCTGCCCGATAGGAGAGTTTTCCAGCACAAACTGACCTAGCGTTTCGTCTAAGTCGATTGCGCCGACCTGCTGCGCTAGGCCAGGCAGATCCATAAGTGAGTAGTCCCCTAGAAAGGGGACGTTGCCTATGAGGTCGTTCAGCGTCAGATCACTTAGGAAGGGGACATCGGCTAGCTGAAAGTTCTCGATGTCGATGCCGGTCAGTGCTCCGATGCTATCCATCGTGAGCTGCTCAATCCCTGCACCCGTATACATCAGATCGCCGAGCTTGATGACCTCACTCGGGAACTGACCGGCTATCCACTCCCGCGCCGGGTCGTAGAAGAACTCGTACTGTTCACTGTTGGCATCAAAGCTATAAACACCCTGCTGTCCCTCTACCTGGAAGACGGCATCGCGGTAGCCCAGCACGAACCCATCGCTCTCAAAAGCCGGTAGGTCATCAAAGGAAAGTCCGAGCACCTGCGCTTCTAACCCGTCAGCCACTTCAGGCAACATCTCCTGCGCGACTGCTGGAGAAACCCAGACGCACAGGCAGGCGATGAGCGATAAGAGCAGGCAGAGAAAACGTTTCATCTGACTTGGTGGGATTTTTGTTTATGTGCCAGCGCTGTCTTGTAAAAACTCATCCAGGTTAGGCTGACCGGCTAGCCGCGTAAGCTGCTGCCACTCGACAGCGGCCTGTTGCGCGGCTAACCGCTGATCTGTTCCCGCGTCCACAAGCGCGAGAAACTCCCCTACTCGCTGCAAGAACATGTTGCCGTCACCATGCTTCTCCAACGCGATCTCGTACTCAGCGCGGAGGGCGTCGATATCGATGTCCTCGCCACCTGGCAGCAATGTGTCTCTTGCCAGCTCTGGATTAGTCTCAGGGACGGCGCTGACCGTGTTGTGAACAGGCTGGTCGCCGAATTTCACGTTAAAGACGTAGCAGCCGCTGGTCGTATTGGCGAGCAGAGAGGTTGTGGCGGTACGAGGCAAACCGGGAAAGGCTTGCTCGTCAATCGCTGTCAGGATGAGCGTCTGTGTTCCCTGTTCTGGAATCGGCTCAAGGATGAGTTTAGAGACATCAAAGACCTGAGCCTGATAGACCGGCTCATCAAAAGTGATCGATGCTCCATGCCCTCGATTGACCACGACTTCAGGGCCGCGAGTGCAGGCTGCGTTGGCAGCCGTCGGCAGCAGCAGGACTGCTGCGATGACAATTCCTATTTGTTCTAGTTTTCCTAATGGCATGACAAATCTCCTACGCTATAGCTGGGCGTCAGCCAGCGGAATGTAGTGGTTGAAGGTCACTCTGAGAGTGCGAGCATCCAGGTTCCACACGATGGGCTGCGCAGATGAGCGGGAAGCGCTAGCGTTAGCATTCGCTTCAGAGCGCTCGACCTGCTCGGCGATGATGGTTTCAGCCGCTCCGCCAGCAATATCGACAGCAAGATTGTTGTCACCATCGATCACATTGCCGAGGCCATTCCTTAGCGCTGCCATGAAGAATCCACCCATACTCGGCCCAGAAGATTGTGCCGCCCCACCGCTGGCACTTGCTGTTAGCACGGAACCATCTTCAGCCTGCACAACGACGCTAGCGCGAGGAATGGAAACGTTGGTTTCGCCAAACATCCCAATAATCTGAATCGTGACCGCACCAGAGGTGGGATCAATTTCGGCCTGACCCAGGAACTGAGTCTCTGCTGGAATGGCAACCTGTTCACCAGCCATGATGTCCTCGCTCGCCCTGATGATGACTTCCGGTAGTGGCGCTCCCTCTTGCCAGCTAAAGCCATGAGGTAGTTCGGCTTTTATGCTGGTTCCTGGCAGAATTGCGAGTGCAGTGGTCTCAGGTTGTTCACTAATCGCTTCTGCAAGCTGCTCATCTTCAACGGCAGCTACAGAATCTTGATCTCCAGGGAGTTCAGTCGAGAGTACAGCGGCAGCATCTTGTTCATACTGCACTTCTTCTGGTGACAGGGGCCTTTCGGCAGGCGCAATTTCTTCTTGGGTCGCTTTGCTGGGAGTGGCGATCGCGGGCTGGGGCTCTATTGCGATCGCTTGGACGTACTGAGTCTCGAATGGATTGGATGGCTCATAGCTAGCGGTTTGAGTAGCTTTTGCCATCGGTGGCGGTGCGCCATAGCTCCCCAATTCCTGGAGCTGAGCCCTGTGCTCAAACGGATCGACCGCTTCAGGTGTGCGGGCTGAAGCCTGGACAGTTGGCTGCAAAGCCGCTGGCGCAGGCGCTCTTGACGCGGTAGTCACAGGTGCTGGTCGGGAGGGAGCCGTCGCTATAGAGGGTGCAGGGGCGGGTCTTACCGTAACTGAACTGGGTTGTACTGCTGCTGTAGTCCGGGCCGGTCTGGATGCTGTTGAGGGTGATGCAGTCGGGCTCGATGCCGGTCTAGTCGATGGATTTGCCTGCTGACGCTGGCGACCGGCGGCATCAATCGCTTCCGCGTCAACTTGTTGATTGACAAATGCCTGCTGGCTCCGCAGTTGCTCTAGTTCAGCTTGCTGGGCTGCAAACTCTTCAACGCTGACATAAGACTTCTCCGTTTCACCGGCTTCGTTCAGCTCAACTGCTTGATTGTCATTTGAGCCTTCTCCACCCCCTCCAAAAATAGCGGCTAGCGGAAATATTGCGAGCATTGCAAGCCCCGCACCGACAATAGCCCGTGGGCCAACTTTACGGGCAAAGGGTTTCTCTTCTACCCGCTCAAAGTCTTCGGATGTGGCGATGGCTGCTGTTCCTGAGGAAGTCGCACCGCCGTTACTCGAAGAGATCGCACTGCCGCGAGTAGGCGCGGTCTGCTGAATGACCGGAGCGCCCTGAAGTAGGGTAGAAATGTCGCGTAGCTGGGTGTCTTTATTACTGGGAAAAGAAACGAGGTTATCGCTGGTGCTAGCGCCATTTTGTCGTCCGTTGTCTTGATCTTGAACGTTATTTGTACCATTGGTTTCCATTGAGTTAGCCTTCCTTAAGAGCAGTGATTTTGTCGATACGAACGCCTGCTTCAAGCAGGCGGTAGGTAGTCTTTGCAGCGGCGGTAGGATTTTCTTCCAAGGCCAGGATGGGGACTTCGGTGGCGACCATTTCCAACCGGACGTTAGTTGCGATCAGCTCGCCCGATGGATTCTCAGGCGTTGTGATGAGCCGGGAGCCAATGACATCAATTTCCCAACGCCCCCGTTCAAGCTCTTCGGGCGCGGAGATGCGGTAGGGCATGTAGAGCGAACTCAGTCCACCGCGCTGCGCCTCTGGAGTGTAGATATTTTCAGCGAAGCCTTTGAGATAGGCGTCTCGAATACCGTCGGTGAATAGGTAGGATGCAGTGACCGTCTGCTCAGGTAGATTCTTGCCGTCGTAAGAGACTTCTTCGGTCTGATGGTTGATTTGCGGTAAGGTGCCAAAGGAGAAATTCAGCAGCGCCCACTCACGCGCCACATTTTGCAGAATCTGTGGGTCACGATAGTCATAGTCAACCGGCTTGGCGACAAATGCCTGCCCGCCGACCTGCTGAACGAGCGTGGGCGCTTGCCGGTTGGCAATTCGAGAAACGCTGGCGGCCAGCCAAAACATCATGAACAGCACCAAGAGGTTGCTAGCGCTCAGCGCCAGCATGACAAAGCTGCCATCAGGTTTGGCTTTGGTTTCGGGCAATAATTTTTTTAAGTTTCTGAGGCTGTAGTTTGGCAATCATTTTTTCTGCTCTCGCTCCTCTCGAAGACCATCTAGGGCAAGTTTGGTCAGCGCTCCGCTATCGCCATCTGCGATTTCTTCCTTGTACTGTTTCTCGTAAATTCTGATGCGATTGTCTAGATCATCAAATGCTTTATATACATCCAGTTGACATCGTTCGGAATCGCTTTCACTAATGGCTTGAACCATTTCTAGACAGGTTGCTAGAGCTTTTTCTTTCTCTCCTTGGGCGGTATAAATCTCAGCCTTCCAGAGGTAGTCGCTGCTATCAATGGTCTCGACTGCCTCTGGATCTAGTCTGTGCTTTGGCGGCTGGGACATTGAAATCCCTGTTCCAATCAAGGCTAGAGCCACCAGCATGGGGCCGATTGGGATGATGTATCTAAAGTCCACAGACGTTACCTCAGTTGTTATCGGAACAAGCCTTCTACCTACTTCGCGCTCCCTCTTGCAGGCCCTAAGTAAGGAACCAAAGCGATCGCAGCCGTCGCGCCGCCGACCATAGCGTGAACGATCCGCGCCCCGCCCCACGCTGCCATTGCCATCGCTAGCAAGGGTGACAATACGCCCATCGCTATCAGCAGCCCTGTGCTGCTAGCGTCAGTGGCATCAATGAGTAGCGCGACTGTTGCAATGGCCCCAATTAAAATGTTGTAGCTCATCTTCATCAGGCCGAAACTGAATATGCCGGTTGCCCAAATCAACAGAATTCTAGGTTGCAATGGCGCGAGTGTTAGCGCAGCGGCGACTGGGCCGAGCATCGCGGTGAGAAAGAAACCCACATCAATGACAGTGACCATCGCTTGCTGAAATCCTTTGATTAGCTCTTGAGAAAGCGCCTGCCCTGAACTCTGGAACAAAAAATCTAATAGCGCCTGCGGACTGTTATTAAACTGACGCAGCCGGTCTCTGACTGGGCCGAGTTCTTCACCTGTATCCCCTGTCGCCTGGATAACGGCATTCAACCGGGCCAAGAGCCTCTGGGTTCCTGGCCACCGCTTGCTCTGTTCAGCTTTTTCGATTTCCTCAACAGCTTTTGTTGCACCGTCGTTAAAACACTTGAGCTGCTCTTGACCTTCCTTGGCCTCACACTCGGCAAAATTCAATCGAATGACGCTTTTAGCCTGCTCTGTTAGCAGTACATCGTTGAGCGCATCCTGCATGGATACGGCCCCTACCTGCTGCTGTAAGATGGTGAACGTCGTTGCGTTCATCCAGTTTCTAGCGCCATAGCTGAGTTTCGCGGTGAGCGAAAAGTCATTCAACGTCAGCATCATGACGAGAATAATCCAGCCAACGTGCTTGAAAATATCCTCATACCGGCTGAACACGAATGCCCTGCTCATGGGGATAAATAGCCAAAAGAATGGGATCACCATGACCTGTCGGGCGAAGTTTGAAGTCGCTTGATAAGCGGGTGAGAAATTGCCTGTAAAAGTGGTTTGCCAAAGGTCGTCGAGTCCTTCCTGGCTTTGCTTTGAAACTTCTACAGCGCCCTCTAGAATACTTTTAGCGCCCGTGACAGACCCGTCCTGCGCGAAGACAGCGGGAGAAATCGCCGCTAGCGCGAGGGCCGTGTAGAAGCAGGCTATTAAGACTTTTCGACCAGAGAGAGAATGAGAGATAGACGGCATATCACTATGGCTCAGCAAATAATCTAGGGGCGGCAGGGGTAGCATCGGCAGCAGGATTAGGCGGATCTTCAGGAGCTGTCTGAACGGGAATGATGAGCGGCTGATAGGCAGAAGACGTGAGCCCAGCGGTTCTGTTGGCTCGCTCCCGCCGATTTTGCTCGTCAGCTGCCTCACTGGCATTAGCGGCTAGCTGAAGCTGGCTGCTTTCCAAGCGCTGCATATTCCACAGCGATTCGCCAATCAGGGCGTTCTGCTGCATCTCCTGCATCTGTAGAGTGGCGGCGACGCCTGATATTTCCGCACTGCGTCTGACAATCTCTTGGGTAGAGGTGGCCTCAGTCGCCTCAGCCGATTTAGTGATAGCGCTTTGTGTACTGCTCAGTCCGGCCTGCATCATCTCTGAGCTAGTTTGGATATTCGCGCTCAGCCATCGTTGTCCTTCTTCAGCCAACATCGGCGCAGCCATTGCCCGCCCTAGTTCCTGATCATACTGATTGGCCTTGTCGCGTCTGACTACGATGGGAGAGTGGGTGATTAAACCCGTTTCATCATCCTTTTCTTGGTGCAAGCGCACCTCATATGGATTGGGCGGCGTCTGGGGGTTGCCATCCCCATCAATGCCCTCCCAGCCGTCGCCGAGGACAACTTTTGAGATCTCCCCAAATATTGTGTTCTGACTGGTGAGTACGCCTAGAATGCTCTCTAGGATGCCGCCCATGTTGCCGCCG
>JAAUPS010000272.1 GCA_012033015.1 Phormidesmis sp. RL_2_1 | reverse complement strand
TTTATTATGAAAGTTGCTTGTGAAAAGGAGGGGATGTGTAATACTCGTTGAAAGCGTATTAATTACGTAGACCCTTCAGAGCTTAACTGCCCTTTCAAGTTGTTTAGTCTTTGGGGTCCACTTCAGTTGTCTAGAATGAAATAACCCTGTTCCGGCGCTGATTTTAGAACATAATTTGCATGGGTTGGATATTGATGAGCGGGCGGTGCAGCTTGCGAGTTTTTCCGTGCTGATGAAGGCGAGGGCGAAGAATTCTAGGATTTTGAGGCGATCGCCTAAGCTAAATATCGTAACGGTGCGTTCAACTCAGAACTTGAGTCTGCCAGCAGGAAAAGAGTTTGTAGAATCCGATTGGCGACCTTTGCTAGAAGCATTTAAAGAAGCAGACAGTCTGGGGAGTTTGATTACGCCGCCTGCGCTGGATGAGGCGAAGCTGTTAACTCAGGTGGATGCGTTTGAAACTGAAAATCCGGTGTTTAAAGCAGGGGCGCAGTCGTTTAGAGACTTGGTGAAACAAGCGCGGTTGCTAAGGCAGCAGTATTCAGTGGTAGTGGCAAATCCGCCTTATATGGGAGGAGGAGCTTTTAATTCAACTCTAAAGGATTTTGTAAGCAAAAATTACAATCGTAGCAAGAGTGATCTTTTTGCTGTCTTTCTAGAACGATGTATTGAGCTTTTGAGAGTTTCTGGACTACTAGGAACAATCAATCAGCAAGTTTGGATGTTTCTAAGCAGCTATGAGAGGCTGAGAGAGTACCTACTTAGCCACTTTTTCATGGTTAATATGGCTCATCTTGGAGCAAGAGCATTCCCCGAAATTGGGGGTGAGGTCGTTCAATCAACGGCCTTTGTGCTAAAGCGGGAATCAGTCAAGAAAAAAGCAGGGCTATACATTCGCTTGATTGATTACAAGGACTCTAAGCAGAAAGAAGCTGAGTTTTCCAATCTCGACAATCGCTACTTGAGGGTTGACCAAGAAAATTTTAGGAAGATTCCGGGAAGTGCGATCACTTATTGGATCAGCGAAGGTTTTATAAATGCTTTTGTTCAAGGAACACCTGTGGATTCAGTTGCTACACCTCGGAAAGGTATGGTGACAGCCGATAACGAAAGGTTCATTCGGTCTTGGAATGAACTATTTATAAGTAATATTTCTTTTGGATTAAGCAGCCGTAAACAGTCAGTTGAGTCAGGTTCGAGATGGTTTCCTTATCACAAAGGAGGAACGTTTCGTAATTGGTACGGACATCACAACTGGGTTGTTGATTGGGAGGACGATGGTTTTAGGCTTCTGAACATGAAGAATGAGTGGTACAAAGTTGGATCGACAAACCATAACCTAGACTTTATTTTAAGCCTGCAATTATATGGTCGAAAGTAACATCCTCTCGACCTTGTTATAGATATTCTGAGCAAGGTTTTTTGTTTGACGATGCTTCTGGCTTCTGTTCAGTTGACGATGACAGTCTGAGATTCTTGTTGTTAGGACTTTTTTGTAGTCATTTAAGCTTCTTTTTTATTCAAGCAATCAACCCAACTCTAAACGTTCAGCCGGGAAACATTGGCTCTATTCCTGTTATTCAAGCGGATGGGTCGAAAGGTGTCATCGAATGTGTAAGAGCTGCTATAGAATTAGCTCGTAAAGACTGGGACAATTTTGAGACTTCTTGGAACTTTCAGACTCATCCATTCCTATCTCGTAAATTTCGATTTCTAGCTGAATCTACTTCAACATGGCAACAAAAATCTGAGATAGCTTTTCAAAAACTCAAACACCTAGAAGAAGAAAACAACCGCTACTGGATCAACGCCTACGGCCTCCAAGACGAACTCACCCCCGAAGTCCCCGACGACCAAATCACCATCCGCCGCGCCGACCTCTCCCGCGACATCCGCTCCTTCATCTCCTACGCCATCGGCTGCACAATGGGCCGCTACTCCCTAGACGCCCCCGGCCTCATCCACGCCGGACAACCCTTCGACCCTACTCGCCACACCACCTTCCCGCCGACCCCGACGCCATCATCCCCATCACCGACCAAGCCTACTTCACCGACGATATCGTCACCCGCTTCATCGAATTTGTAAAAGTCACCTACGGCGAAGCCACCCTCACCGAAAACCTCGACTTCATCGCCAACGCCCTCAAACTCCGCGCCAGCGAAACTGCCCAAGACCGCATCCGCCGCTACTTCGTCACCGAATTCATCTCCGACCACATCAAAACCTACAAAAAACGCCCCATCTACTGGCTCTTCACCAGCGGCAAAGCTGGCTCGCGAAGGAGTCCAGCCTTCAGCGCCCTCGTCTACCTCCACCGCTACAGCGAAGACACCGTAGCCCGCATCCGCACCGACTACGTACTAGAACTCCAAGTAAAACTCGACGAAGAAATCAAACGAGTAGACGCCGTCGCCACCACCGCCACCTCTGGCACCGCCAAAAAAGCCGCTATCAGTCGTCTGCAAACCCTCAAAGACCAGCAGCTAGAACTCCGCGACTACCAAGCCAAACTCCAAACCACCGCCGACCAACGCATCCAGCTAGACCTCGACGATGGCGTCGCCTACAACTACACCCTATTTGAAGGCTTAGTGTACGAAGGCAGCGACTTGAAGATGGCAGATCTGAAGAAAAAGTCTCAGTGGAAACGCGATCTGCTGAAGACACAAGCTGAAAAAGTACTCCCTCCAGAGTCGTAAAATTGCTAGCAAGGCAACTTATCGTTCTGGTACCTCTGTATCCTGACTCTGTGCCGTCTTAGCAGTATTGTATGAATGTAAATTAGCGTCTCGTTGACACCATTCGCTTACGAGTCAGTCTTAGGTTCCACTGATGCAGTTGCCCGATCCAGAGCGCGTTATCTACAATCGCAATCCTTAGTAGATGTTGTGAGCCAGCTTCGGTTCCCACCTATCCTTAAGATCGCCAACGAAGATCCTGTGAAGTTTCAGGACGCTATCCGCGACGATTATCCGCTCCTAGAGATTATTAATAACGTCGTACTAATAGGGCCTGAAAACCAGCTAATGACAGAGCCTCAAAAAGTTGAGGTTACCTATCAATTCAGCTCCGAAGACCTTCAATGGCAAGTTTCTTTGAATAAGGGCTTTTTAGCGATCGCTACTAAAGACTACAAACGCTACGAAGAATTTAAGCAAAGATTCAAAAAAATTATTTCAGTCTTTGAAGACCTTTACAAGCCCGCTTTTTACTCTAGAGTTGGCTTGAGGTATCAAGATGTCATCATACGCTCAAGCCTAGGTTTAGCTGACCAAGAGTGGCCGACCCTAATACCTCAATACATTGCACCTGAGCTTCATCTGCCAGAAGTTGCCGAAGACACTCTAGCCTCTACCAAAACGCTTATTCTAAAGCTAGAAACAGGGCAAGTTGCATTTAGGCACGGATTGGTCGAAGCTATAGACTCAGGGGAAAATTTAATTGAGTATGCTTATTTGATGGACTTCGACTTCTTTGTCGAAGAGCGAACTGCGGGAGGAGAAAATGTTTGGGAAAAACTTGACAAGTACAACCACTCAGCCAGAAAGCTCTTTAGATGGAGTATTAGCGATGCACTCCATAGGGCCATGGAACCTACACTTGTCGAAAATGAAGCTACAGCAAACCAGCTTTAGTACAGAAACAGCGCCCGTTCTATCCACTGGAGCCGAGGCATCGTTATTAGGCGGACATTTGAAGCAAGTTCAACGGCAGCTAACAAGCGAGTCCAAACAAAGCAGATCTCCTATGGCGACTCACTTTTTCAAGTAGAGAGCCTTCCTGCGACTAGCTTTGAGCCGCGTATACTATCTGCAACACCTACCGAACGCCGATTCAATCGGCTAGCTCAAGAATGGAAAGCTGATACTGCCTTACTGTCAGACTTGTCGAAAAAATCGATGCACCCCGCTTACCAAAGCATTATTGGCATGGGCCAAGACGCTTTGCCTATGCTTCTAAAAGAACTAGACCGACATCCGAGCCATTGGTTTTGGGCGTTACGGGCAATCACAGGTGCGAACCCCGTAAAAGCAGAGAATAGGGGTCGTATTAAGCGGATGGCTCAAGATTGGTTAGAATGGGGCCGCGATCATGGCTATCAATGGTGATCTCAGTTTTAGACAAGCTTTTTTATTTAGATGCCCAGCGATCTTAAAGATGAATTTCCAAATCTGAACTCAACTGAGTATCGATTAACCAGCCCTCGCGACGATGACTACAACTGTATTGCGTGGGCCGCTGAAGAAAATGACCGCTGGTGGTCACCGACACAAGATGACTACTATTGGCCCGAAAACGTACCTGCGGAATGGACGTTAAAAGCTGTCGTCCTAGCTTTTGAGTCGTTAGGATTTCAGCCATGCGAAAGTGATGGCATTGAGACAGGATGGCAAAAAATTGCTATCTATCAAGGCGTAGATGGCGACCCAACCCATGCCGCGAGGCAGCTCCCTAATGGAAAATGGACAAGCAAATTAGGCGATTGGGAGGACATTGAGCATACACTGGTCGGAATTGAAGGTGAAAAGTACGGCAACGTCTGTCAGATAATGAAGCGCTCATTAGTAAATAATTAGATCCTTTTCCTCTTCTCTAAGCACCCTGTACTTTCCGCTTGACTGCTTGTTAGTGCCAACATGAACTTCAGAGCAGTTAATCTCAGCTAAATAAATGGGCATACAAAAGCTGTAATCCTTTCTCCTTTTTCTATGGACAGGGCCAAAGCTTTAGTCGGTGAATATGCCGGGCAACTTATCAGTGCAGAAAAGCCAGGACTGACTTACAGCATCTGTATTGGTATAAAGCCCTACTGTCCCGTTTGTCGCCAACCTGTCCACATCAGAAAGTCAAACATCATCCGTAGTTACTTTGCCCACTACGACTTTATTGATAAAAGCTGCCCAAACCGGGTCATCGCCACTGGCAACAGCACTGGCGGTTACTCGAACGCGGAAAGTTGTGGCCAAGATTTAGATGAAATAGAAGCCTTTCTACAAGACCTCTTCTATGGCATGTCACCTGCCTTCTTTGAAACTATCCGCCAACCAAAGCCCTATCGCGAAACTTACGGCACGCGCCCCAACCAGAAAAAAAGGGAAAAAAAGAGGAAAGGTTTTTTTGGTGGTTTTCAAGAACTGTTCACTCGAATCACTGAAGCCCTGTTTGGATATGACGAACCCGAAGATGACGGCTTTGAAGGAAATTCTGAACAAAACACAGAATCCGAACAAAATTTAAGTTCTCGCGAAGACACCAGCCTCATAACCACTAGTGCAGACTGGCTAAGAGAGAATATAAATACTCAAGTAAGAAAATGGGTTGCTGTCTACTGTAAGAATGTTGGCTTCATGGGCTGGCCCAGCCAGCGATCCATAGACTACCTAACAGATATTTTACACATGCTAGAGATCAGAGAATCTATTTTGATGGATCTATCTGAGTACGCCGTTTCAACCTGCCGCCATAACTCCCAGCTCGACATAAAACGGTTAGAAAAAAGCTACAGCATCAGCATCTCAGCCACACCTTTAATTCCCTTAGTGGTCTTAGATCTAGTCATCCAGCGCATCCTGCATGTATTAGAAAAGACCGAAAAATTCAACCTAGAAAAAGATACTCGATACATAGAGCACAAGCTGCCGTCCAACCGTTCCAGTTGCCTCTCCTTCAGAGGTGCTCACCGCAAAATACCCGGTGCCCATAGGCTGTTAATCCGAGTTGCTGGCTCTGTTGAATCATCAGTAAACAGTGGCACAAGATTTATTGTTTTTAGGAAAGCAGCCGGTCTTGAAAACCATTTCTGGTACAACGCAGATGGCCAGTCCATAGGCAAAAATAGAGCCTTAGAACTCCATATCGATTCAGACGGTGACCTGACTATAAGAGGTCGGGTTCACCATACCTGCTCTAATACAGAAGTTGTAGAAGGTATTACCAAAGTACTCTTCAACAAGACAGACTATTCCATGCTTCTGCTAGTCAGAGAAGGATTCATTTCTACAGAAATTGCAGAAAAAGCCGCACAGCTTGCCCTCAAGCATAAACACGGCAACCTAAACGGCAACCAAGCGCTAGAGCTTTTTATAAAACTACATATGGCTCACAGAAAAGTTACCTGAATCTCACTCTAGCTGCAAACGACGCTCTATACTCCATCTCTATTTTATTTTCATGACAAACAAGCAATCAGGACTCAGCGCACAGAGAATGCAAAACATACAAGTATTCTTAGCATCTTCCTTTTGGGATATCGCCTCTGTTAGCACCAATGCACTCCCGCTTTACGATCAAGCGCTTACCCATAGCAGGTTCGCCAAAGAGCAACGTGATCAAGGCATTGCCTGTGCAGATTTTGAGCGGCTGGAATTTTTAGGCGATCGCATCCTCAACTGCGCTGTCGCCGATTTTTTATACCGTACCTATGCTCAAGCCTCGCAAGGCATCCTTTCTGAAAAAATAAAATTTGTGCAGAATTCAACATTGGCCCACCTTGTCAAAACCAAAGCGCCAGAGATTCGACCTCTGATCAGGCTTGGTAACAATCAAAAAATTACAGAAGCCATTCTGGCTGATACCTTTGAAGCCCTCATCGGTGCCATCTACCTCGATACGGCTCAAGGTTTCTCTAAAGTTCGACAGGTAGTGAGCGGCCATCTTGCTACAGAGATCACATCTTTTGATACGACAGAAGACTACATAGTCGTGCCTGAAAAACTACTCAAAGCTAAGTCCGATGGATGCTTCAGGCTGAAAGTCGCAGGTTAGAATTACCAGAATAAACCACTATCATTGAAAAAAGCTTGCAAAATGAAGCCCTCACCATCGCCTTCAGATCCTAAACTGCCGCTATCAGCCCTCGCACGTCAA
>JAAUPS010000271.1 GCA_012033015.1 Phormidesmis sp. RL_2_1 | reverse complement strand
CGAGCCCCTGGACCTCGCTTCATCGAGCGCGTAGAACGCTCACCAAGACAGCGGTGAGACCCTGCGTCGTCTTACGGCGCTAAGGCCCCCTCGGGGATAAAAATCAACGCTCCACACCCAGGTATCAAAGCCCTCAAAACAGTGCAGACAGTTGCCCTGCTCTACTGCCCAAAGGCGTGCTGTTTTATCATGGCTGGCACTGGCCCGTGATCGCATCCCAAAGGCAGATCGTGCGATCGCGGCCCCTTCCAAGTGATTGAGTTTTGGATCGAGAACAGCTTTATGCTAGAGCTGCTCACCCAGGAGATGACCGCAGACTATCTCGCGTTTATGGATCCTACGGCCTACTGCAATTTTCTCACTCAGGCAGATGGGCCAGCCTCACTCCAGCCTGTTACTGCATAATCTTTTAACCCATCCTATGAAACCCACCTTGCCCCGTCTAACCTGTCAGATCCTGTTGCCATTAACGTTGCTGACAGCCATTCTTGCCCGTCCCGCTGCGGCCAACTGTGCTGGCGGCCCCCCGATTGAACCGATCAACCAGGCTGCTCTAGAACGGCTGAACCGCATTCGTGACGATCGCAGCTACTTCTTTGGTCAGGAGATGATCGATTCAGTCGAAGGCAACGTTGTGATTCTAACCGCTGCCTTTGACGCCTTCACTGGCCCCGACAAGCAACAGATCCTCCGCCAGCTAGAGCTAGAGGGCTCCAGCTATCTGGTTCGCGCTGCCGACGGACGCCTGCTGTCGGCCCAGTATGACCCCTGCACGACTCGAGTGCCGCTGCTGACCGAGCGCGATCGCTTCGGCTGGTACCTAAACCGCTCCCCGGTGAATTTGCCCTACGCCCAACTAGGAGAAGCCCTACGCAATGCGGGCAATCCGAGTTGGCGACGGGTCACAACCTCCATCTCGCCGACAACCGAACGCCAGATTCGCCTGCAGTTTTGGCAGCGCGTTGGCTACACCCAATACAACCAGGGCTGGTGGATTGCCTGGGTGCCCGAAGGTGGCTATTTTGAAATCACGGTAGTGCGGGCCGACGATTTAGCCCTGGCCAACCGGTTCATTGAAAATGCCTCCCAAGACTACAACTACGTGGTGCTGGCTAGCGATGGTACCCGCCTAGCGGACACCCGCTACAGCCGGGGAAACCCCTGGCAATGGCTACTGGCTCAGGTCTCGCTACCAGCGGGTTGGCAGCTCAGCCCCTGTGACCCCAGTACTCCGTTTCTCTGTGTCCAGCAAGACAATGAGACAGTGGGTTCCATCGAGATTCAGCGGTGGGAAGTCAGCAGCTATCCAGACTTTCTGGCCGATATTCTCAATGCCGATCTGACCCCTGGACTGATGACCTACGATAACCCGGAGCATACTGAAAAGGTCAGAGCTGCCTTAAAAACACAAATAGAAGACTATTACGAAACGATTCGGACAGATCGTCTGACCACCTATGGCACTCGATATGCCGTGATCACTAAGGAGCCGGAATCGACTCACATTGGCAACTTACCCGGATTGACCTATGGGTTTTCTAGCGTGACTAAAACGGGCGAAGTTGTCGAACGCTACGTCGGCTATATCGCCTACAACGGGAACCAGCATCTATACTTCATCACCACGGGCTACGATCCTCTGGCTGAGAGCAGCACCTTTGCAAAGTTGGCCAGTTTAGAACAGTTTGAGCCCTACTTAAAATCTGTCGTAGAGGGGCTGCATCTCCCCCACCCGAACTGGTAAAAGTTTACTTCCTAAAAGTCTGGTATCTAATTTGGTAACCAAAATCAGTTTGGTTTAGGTTCCGCCTATCTTAGAAAGACGCTACGATTTTCCACCCTATAGTCTCTATCGAGTGAGCCGCTGCTCGTCATCGCTAGCAGCCTTGACGAGCAGCGGCTCACTCGACTAGCAAAGTAAGAAGGATGTAATAACAGTGTCTCTACGTACCGCGAGTCTTCACGCAAGTTTGTTACTGTTTGCAATCGGCAGCATGACCGCTGCCACCGATACGATGTCCTACGCTTCGCCTGCGCCCGCTGCAATGTTGGCTCAGGCCCCCAACAGCGTTTCTAGCAGGCTGCTCCATCGCCGTGTCCGGCGCGATTTGGCCAGTCGTCTCAATGTCCCTGCCCAAACCCTACAGATTGTTGAAACCACCCCTGAGATTTGGCCAGACCAGTGCCTAGGACTGGCTCGCCCTTACGAACGCTGCCAAACCGGTGAGGTCAACGGCTGGCAGGTCGTGGTTGCTAGCCCTCAGCAGATGTGGATCTACCGGAGCGATCGCACCGGCCAGCGGCTAAAGCTAGAGCCTTTACCCGGCGCACCAGACTTTGGCACAGGCGATTTCTCAGCGGTGGCCAGCCAGCGTCTGTTACAAACCGTGGCTGAACAGGTCGGCGTTTCTCAGTCGCGCCTCCAGGTTCTAGAAGTGCAGTCGGCAACCTGGGATGGATGCCTCGGGGTTTATGTTCCAGACTATGCCTGCACCATGATTGCCCTGGCAGGCTTTCGGGTGCTAGTGAGCGATGGCGACAAAATTTGGGTTTACCACCTCAGCGAGAACGGTGAACAAATCGCCCAAAACACTACCGCTAGCGGTGCCAGCGCTTCTCTAAGCGTATCGTTTATGCCCATAGAGCCTCCCCTTGAAGCCCTAGACGATCAGATTGTTTTTCAAAGTCAGATGAGCGGTGATCTGACCGGATCGGTACAGCGAGTGATGCTGATGGCCGATGGCAAGCTTTACCGCGAACAGTCCGAGCCGCTAGCCGGTTCAGCGTTAACCCGCACCCTGATTAAAACGCTCTCTGCTGAAGAGGTAGAAGCGTTCCGTGACCAGCTTATCCAACAACATCGTTTTGTTAATTTTCACCTGCTCCGCTACCTGAGTGAGGCAGCCTTTGCCGACTACCCAACCATTCGTTTGCAAACCCCCTACCAAAGTGTTGAATATATCGATTTAGAAATAGAACAGCTTCCTGCCGACCTGCGTGATGTAATTGCGCTTTGGAACAAACTCCAACAACGTGATTAGAGCATGTTAGATTCCAGCCTCGGCATCGTAATCGTTGTTATGCGGCAGCTTTACTCACCACGCTGCCGTTTTCAGACTCTCCACTTCTTGAAAATGCGCATCGCGTGTTACTAGAATCAGATGCCAGCGATCGAATGAATTCAAGCACCTACCTTTGCAAGGGCTGCTTGCTCAGAGAGCGTGAGAAGAGCAGCCTTTAATGCTGACCGAGGGTTACAGGGATTGCCTTCACTGGGGACTTCAGCCGCACAACGGTTCAGTTCAACGGCGGCAGTAATTTTGGACTTTGAGAAACTGTCTATACTCCGCCGTTGCAACGCAGTGTTAGCTGGCTCTACAGAGGGATTTTGGCAATTCGGTTAATCTATTCTTCAGATGTGCTTACTGACCAAATGAGAATCAGTTCCTCGATTAAAGTTTCTAAAGCTGTCTTCCTAGAAACAATTAGTTAGCACGCCTGAACTCTGATTAGCGACTATGAAATTTGCAAATTCAGTCGGCATTGTTCTGCGATCATGAGTCACTAAAATACGCTGTTGCCTGGCTGATAGCGCCAACACTTCTGAATCTTGCAATCCCTCTAAATCTGCTTCAGTAGCGGTTTGAAAGCTGATGTTAGGCTGTCGGCGAATAGCTCCTGTTACAATCGCTTGATTTAGATCGGCATCAGCTTGAAATTGAACGATTGCCATTATGTTTGCCGTGCTGATTCCCTTGCAGCAATTAACTTTTGATGTAAAGCAGGAGCATTCATCTGTAAGGGTTGTGGCATGGTATCAAATGCCTGCTCTGCTGAGATTAGGTAAGCATCAATATCAGATCGATTAGCCAGGTAAAACGTAATTGCTCCGTATACCTGCTCCAAGTCAAGCAAAGGATATGATTGAGCGATGCTTTCCGGAAGTAAACCTTTGTGGAAAGCATATACAATAGAATCCAAAGAAATTCGGGTGCCAATGACCCAATATCCTTGTTTTTTAAACTCTACATATGGTTTTGTGACAAAGGCTGTCATGACATCGACCTGAAGGAATCTATCTCTTAAATTATACCAAGTACATAAACACTAGCATTGATAGCATAAACCTCACTCTATAGGGTTTCTATCTGATGGCTCCGAGTCCGAAATGGCATAGTCCTTATATTTGGATATTTGACAACAAACTCTCTTGCATCGTTTAAGGTTGCTGGGTAAGGCACAGTATCTTGATGCCCGGAACCTGTCCGTATTTTCTGAAATCTCAAACCGTGCTCAAAAAGAAAACGTACTTTCTCCCACTGCTTGGTGTCCCTATTCTGGGGTGGTTTAAAGTGTCGCCCTTTGCGCCATAATCGATGAAGTCTCAACGGTCGGTGTGCATGGGCCTATATTAGACTGTGCCGTAGCTGTCACCTGCATCTTGTTGTTTTAAGATATGTCTTTTACGCGGAAAGTTTTCTTGACGGTTATTTAACTCATTGCCGACCAGATCTTTATACCTGCTCCAGCAAAACCAATCCCGAAAATTACCCCAGATATGACAAATAATAAGCTAAGACCTGGTATGAAATAGCCTATGAATCCTACAACTGTCGAAAGTACCCAAAAGACAGATATCCACCGAGGCAGCTTTCTAGCTATCCAAGAGCCAACTGCAAACAAACTCAAACCTGCTGCGAAGGTCAATGCTCCGATTGGGTATAGATTGATGCCAGCGATTGCGCCAGTCCGTATCGTTGCAATGCCAATGATGGCTAGTAAAAATCCGCAAAACCCCCACAATTTAGATTCCTGATGCTGAAATCCATATATGCCAATGACTCCAAAGAGGAGGAAGATATCAGTCAGCAGATAAAGAATTGGGGTCGCGCCACTAAAAGCATTGATCGGAATAAACGAATTTACGCCGCGTAGGATGCCTGCAAGGATCGCTGCGAGTCCGCCTAATCGAATTAGATTGGCACCAGACATGGGTTTAATCTCCGTGCGGCATATTCTCATGGCGTTTGGTCTATGGTCAGTCCGATCTCTTGTCCATAGGATAATTCAAGTGTGTGACCGTCTGGATCGCGCAAAAAAGCCCAATATCCGATCGGATAGCCAGAATCTTGGGGCTCTTGAAGCAGAACACCTTCCTGTTTTGCTTTTTCACAAAGAGAATCTATCAATTCCCGACTTTGACACCCAACGCCAAGATGGGCAAGGGGAGATAGTATCGAAGATACTGAGCTTGTCTGGATCAGAACAACGACGAAAGGGCGAGTGCGATCGCAAAGCCATACAACTGCCACATCTGTTTCTGCATCAATGCGGCGGTGAACAACCTGCATTCCAGCATATGTAGAGTAAAATTTGATGCTTTGCTCTATATCTGTGACAGGAAGCGCTATATGAGTAAGCCCAATATCAATCATGGCTACTAATCCCTCAGATAATACAGAGATTCTGATCTTCCAGTGAAAAATATTTATCTTCCAGCATTATACAACGGTGTTAAGTAGTCTAACGGTGTAGTGCAGCGGTGGCAGATAACCTTGAATTAGCACCAACAGATTTCGTTCATCCGCACCAACGCAGTTGATGTTAGCTGGTTCTCTCACTGACTTCCTGTCTGTCCTTAACTCATCTCTCACAACAAATCGATCGCTGTTGGGGCTTAGCAGCATAACCGTTTGCCCTAGTTGGATTGACAACGTTGCCCAACCTATTTATTTTGCTTCTGAAAACTCAGAGAGCAATGCTGGAAAATCTTCTGGTGATGGGAACTTTCTAAAGCTATGGACGGCAGGGGTCGTTGCCCATGATAGTTTTTCGTCCGTGTAGGTCTCGATAAATGGACTAAAAGATTGAACATCATCCATCATAGTCACTCGGACATTGATGAAACCATCCATACCCTCCGGGCGTGTGAACAGCCAACTCATGCAGTGTGCACAGAAATAATGGCGTGTTGCACCATGTAGTCCGCCGATGACAGCTTCACCTAACGTTACCTTGAACCCATTGCTGGGATGAAGTGCGCTCAAACTAAAGGCGCTTGCCGTCATACGCTGGCACCCCGTGCAGTGACAAGCCGTAGTCATCAAAGGTTCTGAATTTACTTCAAATTGAACCCGCCCGCATCTACATTTACCAATCCTGTGAGAATTACTGTCTGTCATCATTAACTCCTTGACGCTTGGGACGACAAGATTCCCTATCCTAAGGTAACGTCCCCATGCCTGAAATGAGTCGAAAGTGGACACTACCTCACCGCATGGGTTACCAGTATAGTGACATCCAAAATGTGGTTCTCGAAGACGTTAGAGAACGATAGCGTCTTGCGCACTTAGACGCGATACACGTTGCCGCATGTGTTGTTGAGTCGCTCAATATCGTTCGTCAGTCCATGCGCTTTGTCTACCGTCAAGTGACGTTTGCTCGGTATCACCGTTTCGGATGCTTCCTAACGGTCTGTATATAGCCTGTGCCGGATGCATCACGCCGATGGCGAGGCTACGCCAACGGGTACAAGCGCGTCGCTTGGCCTGTTGTTATGTAGAGGCTTCAGCCAGCGCGTGCTGTACCTCAGCCAAGCGACCAAAGCTATATAGATTAAAAGCTCAGTGAATAGGCAGCCGCATGCAAAATTCAGTGCCTTTGCCGACTTCAGACTGCACATCTAGGGTGCCACCATGGGTGTCTACAATGATTTGACGAGCGATCGCAAGTCCTAATCCTGTGCCTTTGCCCACCTGTTTCGTGGTGAACAGATGCTCAAAAATCTTCGCTTTTATCTCATCTGGAATACCGGAGCCATTATCGGATATCGCGACTGTTACCCAGGGTGTATCTACTGCTGTCCGAATA
>JAAUPS010000270.1 GCA_012033015.1 Phormidesmis sp. RL_2_1 | reverse complement strand
GAGTCTGAATTAGGACTACTTTTGGCTGCCGGGGTAGATGTGCCTGTATCGCAAAGCTTTACGGCCAATGCCCAGCTCAATTATTCGGGTATTTTCAGCGACAATAGCAAATTTGGAGTCATGCTTGGCGTAGGCTACAACTTTGGCAGCCGCTAGATTCGATGGGCTACTGATAGCTTCCGATATCTTCCGATAGCTACTGATATCTGCTGATATCTGATTGGAGTATTGGTGGCCGCTGTCTTTAGCTGCTATAGCCTAAAGTTAAGGATGCATCCTTACTGTGCTAGTCGAGTTAGCTGCTGCTAGTAAAGGCTCCTAGCGATTACTATTGTCCTCACTAACTCGACAGAAGCTATATGTTCTATCTTCTGTTTCGTAATTTAAGTTGCCTTTTTGCACCATACGCTTTTGCAAACTGACATGGCTCGGCTACGGGCAACCTTTCAAACGCTCTGGGGTTATGAAGATTTTCGCTCGCCCCAAGGTGAAATTGCCCAATCAATATTAAGTGGCAAAGATTGTGTGATTATCATGCCAACCGGTGGTGGTAAGTCGGTGTGCTTTCAGCTACCGGCCCTAATGCAGTTTGGCGTGACCTTAGTGATATCGCCTTTGGTGGCGCTGATGGAAAATCAGGTGCAGGAGCTGGCTGAGAAAGGGCTACCCGCAGCCGCTTTGCATAGTGAACTTGATAAAAAAGTCCACTGGCAGACGTTGCGATCGCTCCAAAACAACCGTCTCCGTCTCCTGTACCTTTCCCCTGAAACCCTTTTGAGCAAACCCGTTTGGGAGGTGCTGTACCAACCTCAGGTGACCATCAACGCCTTGGTGCTAGACGAAGCGCACTGCCTCACGCAATGGGGCGACAGCTTTCGGCCCGCCTATCGACGGCTAGGCGCGGTGCGTTCGACCTTGATAGCGGCTAAACCTGCGGGTACAAAAATTGCGATCGCAGCCTTTACCGCCACCGCTGATCCCCACACTCAAGCAGCCCTCCTGCGCGTCCTGCGCCTGCAAAATCCACAGCTTATTCGCCTCAATCCTTACCGCAGCAATTTGCACCTCTCGGTCAAAACAGTTTGGACACCCTCTGGCCGTAAACGTGCCATGCTCGGCTTTATCCAGCGCCACGGTAAGCAGGCCGGTATTGTCTATGCCCGCACCCGTCGCGGCACAGAATCATTGGCCCAATGGTTTGCCGCCCAAGGCTACTCAGTGCGCGCCTACCATGGTGGCCTTGCCGCTGACCAACGCCGTTTGATAGAAGCACAGTGGATCAGTGGTGACTGTCAGTTTGTGGTGTGTACCTCAGCTTTTGGCATGGGCATTAACAAACCCGACTGCCGCTTTGTCATTCACTATGAAGTGCCCAGCTTGCTGGCTGAATATGTCCAAGAAGTCGGGCGCGGCGGTCGCGATGGTAAACCTGCCCGCGCTTTATCTCTAGTCAGTGAACCAACGGGACTCTTTGCCCCTGAAGACAAGCGGCGCTGGCAATTTTTTGAGCAAAAAGCGCAGCAGCTTGAGAAAGCCGCCGCCAAGCTAGTGCATAGGATACCGACAAAAGGCCATATTGATCAGGTGCGCCAGCAGTTTGCCGACGCTGATCAGGCACTAGCGCTGCTTCACCGCAAGGGTCAGCTACGTTGGCTAGATCCATTTACTTATCAGATCGAGCATCACCCACAACCTCAGCGCCTAGAACAACTCTCGCCTGCTGTTGTGATGCAGCGCTACTTGTTCACTCAAAAATGCCGGTGGCAGGTATTACTAGAGGAATTTGGCTTTGCAGCAGAGGCTAAAAAGATGCACTGTGGAAAGTGCGATCGCTGCCAAAGCCAAATGTCATCCTAAACCTAAATTTTCTCAGGTTGCTTATCTTCACCAGCAGTGACCAAAGGCTCCTGAGCACTGTCTATTTCAGTAAAGGTACTCGACAGATCAGGAATAGTCATCTTCTGATCGCTAGCTTGCTTGGCAACCTTTTTAGAAAAGCCCCAGGCAAATAGACTAAAAATAAGACTAACCATGGCCCACTCGGGCGGTACCCACTCGGGGTTGAGCACCCTTACCAGTAGGCGAATGCCAACAAAGGCAACGGTAATAAAGCCTGCATCTTCGAGATGGACATAAATGTCTAGCCAGCGGATGAAGAGGCCCGCCATAAAGCGCAGGGCAATAATGCCGATAGTGCCGCCAAGTAAAACAATTAGAACGTCTTTGGAAAGGGCAATTGCAGTGGTGACACTATCGAGCGAAAAGGCTAGATCAGTAAGTGCAATTGTCGGAATGGCCTGCCATAGCGCATTGAACTTGGGGCGATGTTGGTTGTCGCCATCTTCGCCGCTGCCACCTTTAAAGTGCTGATACACCAGCCACAGCAGATAGGCAGCTCCGGCCACTTCAAACTGCCAGTAGTGAAGCACCCAGCTAGCCGCCAAAATCAACGTCACCCGTAAAATAAAGGCCACCATCAGGCCCAGATCAAGGGCTTTCTTTTGTAGCGCTTCGGTATCTAAGCCTTGGGCGATCGCTGCTAGAGCGATCGCATTATCTGCCGAGAGCACCAGCTCCAGCAAAATCAGCACAGGCAACAGTAGTAAGGTATCTCCCCCCAGCGTAGGGGACATTTCAAGCAGGCGATCTAGCATGTAGTCACAGAGAGGAAACCCTCTAAAAAATTATTTAAAAACGGTAGAGCAAAAATAAGCGCTATCGTTTTTTTGACAACCGTTTTTTTTGACAACCGTTTTTTTTGACAATCGTTTTTTTTGACAATCGTTTTTTAGTAAGAAAGGCAAGCGGTGCCCTTCTCTTCTCTAGAATAGATCGAAAGCTTTAAGCTATGCCGTTTCAAACATTCCGCCTGTGGTCACTCTGCTCGAAAAATTTAGATCTCAATATCCAGACGGATGCCTGATTGCCGACTTAGTATCCTTACATGACGGGCAGTATGTGGTGCGTGCAGCAATTATTCAAAAAGGTGAAACCCTCGCAACCGGACTTGCGGCAAATGGAGATGTACAGATTGCAGAAGATCAGGCGCGCGATCGCGCCATCATTGCCCTCGGTATTGCAACCGATAGTCCCAAATCTTCTCATGCTGAACAGATTCGGCCATTAACCCAACAGAGTCAGCCAACCACCAGCCAGGCAGCCGCCAGCCAGCTAAAGGCCACTCAAACAGAGGTCAGCTATCTAGAAGAGGCCAACCAGCCAGAGGCCAGCCAACCAGAGGCCAGCCAACCAGAAGAAGACCTAGGCCCGCCGATTGACCTAATTGCGGAAACCTCAGCAGAGACACCAATGGAAATTGCCCTTGCGGCTAAACCTTCTGCTGCCACCATTGCCTTAGAAAATTTCAGCACCAGCAGCAACCCCGTCGATCTTTCAGATGTCATTGCCCAAACAGATGTGGAACTTGCCCGACTAGGTTGGACAAACGAGCAGGGCCGAACCTATTTAGAACAAGCCTATGGCAAGCGATCGCGTCAGCACCTCACCGATGACGAACTCATGAGCTTCTTGCTGTACCTAGAAGATCAATAGAGAAGACTTAAATCAAATGACATAAAATTTAAGGGTTTATAGCCTAATTGGGACATCAAAGCTTAGGTTTGGCCGTCTTATTATCGACTTCAAAGCAGTGCCGTCCTTCAGGATGGGGCCAATAATCATTGTTGAATGCCGGAGCAGCCTCATCAAGGTTAATTGACTCTGTGGCAAACGTGGCACACAGCTCATAGGTCGTATCGCTCAGCCGCCGGTATGCATAGGGCTCAGCATTCACCGGATCTAGGGCAATCCCCCGATTTGTCAAAGACCCAGGTAATTGCTCCGGCAGCGGTGTCGCTGGATCTGCTCCGCTGCCACTAAATTGGGCTTGAAGCTCATAAGCAATGCTACTCAAATCATCTACTCTCTGTCTGTCCAAAGAGAGAAGGCGCTGCTGACTCGGTGAGCCTAATAGCCAAAACCCGACCACAATGGCGGTCATCACAGAGACGGCAGAAATGACCACAAAGGTTTGATCGCTCGAAAAGGTGTTGCCAGAAATGCGGTTCATCGGCTGACTCCTATCGTGTTACGGCTACGACCATTGATATTAGAACGGGTAGGCGATCGCTGCAGCCAGTTGAGGTAATAGCTCAAAATGCCGCCATCAATGAGCAGCACAACCACCATCTTCAGCACAAAGCGAGCGGTCAGTTCGCCTCTTAAAAAAGACGTCAAAAAAGCAATCAGCGTGCCCACGCCAATCAATGACACAATCAGCAATGTCAGATAGGTGAGCCATTTGCGGACGCCTGAAAAGTGCTTTTCGCGGTAGCGGGCCAGCTCGCGATTCAGGCCGCGCATTAGCCATAGATACACCGGATAGGCCACCATTAATCGCGCTAGACTAAAGGCCAATTGGGCAGAAGGATCCCCCAAGTAGCTATTTTGAGCTGCATCTGGAACAATGCGCTCAATCCAAATAAAGGCAATTTCTCCTAGGGAAAATGTCCACAGGCCCAGCATGAAAAATGACAATAGATAGGAGAACGCATCTTTGGCCGATTCGCCGCTAGCAGATGGCGGTGCCGGGATGGGCAAGCCCGTGAGCCGTTCGTAGACCTGAAAAAACGCCCTTTCAATATCGCGTTGGGGCCAGCCAAAGCGGCGCAAGACCTGGCTGATAAATTCGTCTGAAGCACCGCGATCGCGCGCTCGTTCTATGAATGCCACAATATCTGAAGCACCCGATAAATCGTCTGGCACCGGCGGATTTTCGTTTAAATTTGCCATAGACAACCTCATCCATCAAGGTAGCTCGACGCTATCACAATCCTGATAGGGAGAGTTTCAACCAGTAGCCAGTTTTACCAATAGGCAACACAGGTAGGCGACACAGGTAGGTAACACAGGTAGGCTACTGAATGCGTTGGTTAGCGATTTGGCGTTGAAAGGCTTCTGCCTGTTCCAATAGCTCAGCTTGGGTGATTTCTGATTGCTCACCAGAAGCCAGCCATTTGAGCTGAACTTTACCGGCTTTTGCCTCCGCATCTCCTAAAATCAGTGCGATTATCGCACCACTGCGATCCGCCCGCTTAAACTGTTTGCCAAAAGCGCTACTGCTCAAGTCTAATTCGACCGAATAGCCGTTTTCCCTGAGCTGATTGGCCAGCGTTGCCGACTGAAACTCAGCTTTTTCACCTTTGGAAATGAGGTAAATATCTAGCTCAGGTGTCGTATTAAATCGCTCCATTTGCTCTAGCAAATGATGAGGCGCTCTATGCCCATGCCGAAACCGATAGCAGGGGTATCCGGCCCACCGAGCTGGGCCACTAAGCCGTCGTAACGACCACCGCCGCACACAGTCGCTTGCGCGCCCAAGTCGGAGGAGAGTATCTCGAAGGCGGTGTGGGTGTAGTAATCCAATCCACGTACTAAGCGAGGATTGATATTGAACCCTATGCCTAGGTTGGTCAGGTGTTGCTGTACGCCATCAAAGTGGCGCTGTGAATCATCGCTGAGGTAGTCCAGCAGGCTCGGCGCATCAGCGACGATTTCCTGGGTGCGCTTGTCTTTGCTGTCGAGTATGCGCAGGGGATTGCGGCTCAAGCGATCGCGCGAGTCTTGATCGAGTTCGCCTTGAAAGGGCGTGAAATAACTGACAAGGGCGTCACGATAGGCAGCGCGATCAACGCCACTACCGACGGAGTTCAGATCTAGGGTGAGGGCCTTGAGGCCAAGGGCCTTGAGGATTTGGGTTGCGATCGCAATAATCTCCACATCCGCTCTGGGATCACGACTACCCAGAATTTCCACATCTAGCTGATGAAACTGCCGCTGTCGCCCAGCTTGTGGCCGCTCATAGCGAAAGGCAGGGCCAATGTGCCACAGCCGTTGCACGCCACCTTGGGCAAACAGCTTATTTTGAATAAAAGCCCGCACCAATCCTGCCGTAATTTCTGGCCGAAGAGCAATCGAGCGACCGCCACGATCTTCAAAGCTGTACATCTCCTTGCCGACAGCATCAGTAGCTTCACCAATACCTCGGGCAAACAGCTCAGTTTGCTCAAAAATAGGTGTGCGAATTTCTCGATAGGCTGACTGCGCCAGCACCTGCCTTGACAAACTTTCTATTGCCGTCCACAGTGGCGATTCTGCAGGCAAAATATCACGGGTGCCACGAATAGCTTGTAAGGTGCTCATAAAAGACTCATAGAAAAACGAGGCGGTCAAATCAGGCAGCTACAGCCTACGGATCATCACCGCTAGCCGCTAAAAGAGTTTAACGCCCTGGGTTTCTACTGCAAAGTTTCTAATATAAAAAAACTTCTTAGCGTTAGCAATTTTCTCGTTTTGAAAGACTTCTCGCTTTGGCAGACTTCTCGCTTTGGCAGACTTCTTCGTTTTGTCAAGATCTTCCTCGTTTTGCAAGACTTCTACGCTTGGCAGGCTTCTACCTTGGCAGACTTCTTGGTTTTGACTCCACCAGTGGCAAGTCACTCACCAATAGCAAGGCCCCACACGGGACTTTGCAGGCAAAAGCGGCAATAAACAGGGCTGCGGTTTCCATCTCAACAGCACCTGTTCCAAAAAGCTGGAATTGGATTTTCTCTAGCCAAACACTCAAGGAGCTTGCAGATTTCTCTTGTACAAGTTCTATCCCTTTTTCCTTGTCTATTTTTTTATTGCAATAGCTCATTGGAAAGATTGAGCGTGTTAAGCACCAAGTAAACGACTGTCGCTGTTAGAATAGCCACTACTGCTGACAAAAGACCCTTTAGTAGGTTACTCATTTCGTAGTGGTCCACTACGGTTGCGTCCGGAGCAGCTGTCGCCAGAACAGTGGGTGCTAAGACAAGCAGAAAAACTGCTA
>JAAUPS010000269.1 GCA_012033015.1 Phormidesmis sp. RL_2_1 | reverse complement strand
ACATAAATACAATTCAGTCCAACTTCAGCCCATTCTGCTTATAAGGAATGAGACTCATATCGAGATTGTAGATGATTCAGTTGTCTGAAGCAGTACATATTTACTAAATTGCCCCATTTCGCAGCTTCGCTACTTTAGGGCCTAGCAGGAGATCGCATCTCTACTCTCAAAGAGATGGTCGTTTTCGCTAAGAGACGATCACCATCTGTTGTTCGAGCTTAGCCATCCAGGGCTCACGGCCATAGATACCGGCCTTAAGGTCGGAGACACGGAAGTCTTGGCCTAGTTCCTCCCAATAGATATGCTCTCCGCCTAGCGCTACAGCTTCTAGCTGAGCCTCGGTCGCTTCGACCGGCACCCAGGCATTGCCGTCGTATCTAACCATTTCAAGCAGGCGCACTGGCCAGATACCGGCAGAGCCATCGGCAAAATCCACCACTAACGCTTTATGCTCGCGGTCGTAGCGAGCGTTGATTGCTTTATTGCGCAGCATAGTATTTTTCGGCTCCTACTCTCAGCATCTCTAGATTATCGCTGCAAAGCTTTAGCGCTTGCCTAGTATGCTTTGCTGTTGTCTTCATCCGCTCATCCTTGGCCGGTTGCATCTCGATTGGTTCAGATCCGGATATATCCACTTTCACTTCTAGCGAGCGGTCTTTTGTAACGACATGAACGTGTGTTGGTGGATGGTCACCAGGGTAAACCAGAATGCGAATGTCACCTGTTTGTAAAAGTGTCGGCACTAAAGTTGAAACGTCCCAGCCGTGGACAGTCTTAAAGGACTAGAAACCTACAGAATAGCGGCATAGCGGTCTATTGTCGAAACGATGGTGAAGTTTTAAGTCAAACTTTTAGTAAGTCCCAAGTAGAAGCAGTTACCTGGAGCTGGAGCGGTTACACTGAGGGCGATCGCAGCTTTTAGTCGGAGTTTTGGCGTAACCCAAATACATGTACTTATTTGGGGTTTGAGCGGACGGCCAGAGGGCGATCTCGACTCACTGCACCTTTACAGTTCTGCAATCACCAAAAAGTAGGGAGCATTTTTAGCGATCGCATCCTTGCTGCATCCTGTCGTAAGGAAAATCAAAATTTATACGACATGCGGCCTTCTAGTCTCTAAGGCGCTTGCTTTTGATGCTAGTCGTCATGTCAATCTTCCACCGCAATGACGCGGCAAAATAGCCTCTAACTCAGCACAGAACATCTTTGGCGAGCCGTATCTGATGGGGTGACGTGTCGGCCACACTCTCAATATGGGAGAAACTGGCGCTCCTTCGATGTTGCCGACAGGAGCGCCAACAATCCAGGCGGCAACATCGCTATTTTCATAAATGCTGCGCGTCTTTTGAGCACAGTCTTCCATTTCCGCGACTTCCTTAGCATGATTAGCGACAATGACAAGTGCCGCTATCTCGCCGCATCGGGGACAAGGAATTTGCTCTGTAGTAACGCTTTCCTTTGATGGTGTCGGCAACGCCTTTTTAGAGAGCGGATTAACGACTGTTTGTCGTCCCTTTCCAACTGCTGCTTTCAGGGCCGTTGCGAGCTGCTGGCTAAGCGGTTCAAAAATCTGTGATCGGGTTTGAGTCATCGGATCATCCCGATCACCTGCAACCTCGCTAGAGATCTGACATAGCCCATCAGCGCTGTCCTGCAAGACAATCCGGCCTAGCTGCCCAAGCGTTTTATGTCGAAACTGATAAACCATCCCGTTATCGAGCCGTTGTCTTTGAACCGAGATGTCAGGCGGGAGGGAAAAGCTCATTGTGTTTTGAGTGCTGATTTTCCTAAGATCGCTAGTAGGGGATTCTTGTACGCCCTCTCAAAAAGGTATCGCCCATCATCAAGATAATCAAGATGCACACCTTGAATGTCTTCTCGGTACTGCCACAGGGCAGGTGAGGAGCTTTACTTGGCGCTAGCCAAGTAAAGCTCCATCATGGTAGCCCTTAGAGGAGATATTGATGTAGTGTTCTATCCCACTGGCTATAGTTTTGATCATGGCACCATCTCCACCCTTCCCCAAACCCTTGAATAAAGCATGGCAGCAAGCCGTTGACCAGGCCAACGGCCTCACCCTTCCCAAGAGGCTATGGCAACGCCCACAGGTGGAGGGCATCACCATCGACGGCCCCACTTCGCGCGATCTAGATGACGCTATCCACATTGAAGCAACTTCCACGGGCGCGATCGCCTCAGTCCATATCGCAGACGTAGCAGAGCTAGTCACCATCGGTAGCCCTTTAGATAAAGTCGCCCTAGCTCGCACCCAAACCTGCTACCTAAGTCGGGGCAACATCCCGATGCTGCCTCACGCCTTATCCGAAGATAAGCTCAGCCTAGTAGAAGGCCAGCCCCGTCCCACCGTGACAATTCAAGTCACCCTGAACCATCAGGCCGAAATCCAGGCTACCGAAATCTTTGAATCGTGGATAGTCAGCGCCAAACGATTCTCCTACGAACAAGCCGACCGGGTATGCCAGAACAAAACGCATCCTTTCCACGAGTCACTACAGTTATGTCAAAGCTGGTCAGAACGCCTTAACCAAGAACGCCGAAACCAAGGTGCGATAGGCGGACTGTTCAACGCATCAGGCTTCTGGGTCGATGAGAACGGAGCCGTGACGATTCACAAAGGCCAACTCTTCCACGCCCAGATGATCATTCAAGAATTTATGATCCTAGCGAACCGCGCCGTCGCCCACTGGTTTGCCGAGCGAGACATCCTCGCCCTCTACCGAAACCACACCGCCAGAACGATCGCCCCCGAACGCGAACAGATCATGCAGGCACTGCTAACAACCGGCAGCATGGAGCTAATCCGCCAAAAGCTTCAGAACTGGCTGAACAAAGCCGAGTACAACCCCACGCTAATTGGCCACTTCGCATTAAACCTGACTGCCTACTGCCACTTCACCAGCCCAATCCGCCGCCTACCCGATCTGCTGAACCATCGCATCATCAAAGCGCTGATCCACGAGCAACCCCACCCGTATCGCAAGATTGAACTAGAGCAGCTTTGCACCTACATCGCCACCCACAACCAACAAGAAGAAGAAGCCACCAAAGCGTTCTACAAAGAGCGTAACCAGCGAGACTACCAAAAGCAGATAGAAGGGGAAGAGACGAGCGCCGCCCTAGCTGCGCTCTCAGAGAAAGAGTTCAGCCGTATCATTAAACACGCCACCAAAGAGAATAACTTTGAGCCGATAGAAGTCGCCGCGATGAAGCGATTAGAGCAAGCGCAGCTGTCCGTCCAGTCCATGTACCTGCTGCTGATTCACAGCAAGAACCCAACCATACAGAGCCGTATCCTAGCCGCGCTTCAGCAACGCCTCGAAGATGCGACCAGCGTACTTGCGATCGCTACTACTCAAGAGCCAGACTGGGAGCTGCTCGACTACGTAGAAGAAAGCCAAGAGATACCTCCCTTTCTATTCTGGGCAGAAGTATCGATAGCGGGAGAGGTCACCACGACGAAAGCGCCCGCCCAAAGTCAGCGCAAACAGAGTGCTCGCCACCTAGCCTGTCTGAAGTGGCTAGAAGCCTATGTCTCAGATGAGCTAGTGTCGCCAGGGCAACGGCCAGAGCTGTCAGAGCCATCACAATCATCAGAACTCACTGCACCTCAACACGAAGTGGCTGAGCCTGCTCAGCCATCGAATGTCACAGTTCACCCTACTTTGAGCGCTTCGCTCGAAGCCGGTCAGAACTTTGTGGGTTTATTACAAGAGCTGTCTCAATCGCTAGGCTGGACGCTGCCCGCGTATCAGTTCACAGGAGATAGCCCTGAATTTATTTGTACCTGCACCGTTCAAGTTCAGGAGCAGACCTTCATCGGGAGAGCGATCTCCCCACAGAAGAAGAGAGGTAAACAAGATGCGGCCAGAGATACGTTAGTACAGATGCAAGAACGGTTTCGATATGGCAGTCACACGGAGATTGGCAGTCACACGGAGATAGATGAGCCAAAGGTATTCGTAACGCCCTCTGTTGAAGAGGAAGAGCCTCAACCTGCTAAATCATCGGCACCGGCATCAACTTCGATATCGCACCCACTGTTAATAAAGCAACTGAAGGACGGGCAGAACTATATCGGCTTTTTGCAGCAGCTCTGTCAGACATTTGTGTGGGCCTTGCCAGAGTATGAGGTCATTGGAGAAACGCCCGAGTTCATATGCACCTGTACCGTTTTGGCTGAAGGTCAGCGCTTTATCGGTGAGGCCACGTCTTCCCAGAAAAAGAAGGCAAAGTACTTTGCTGCGAAGGTGGTTTTACTAGAGCTTCAGCAGTACTTCCAAGGCGGAGAAGTTTGATGGCTCACTCCTCTTCTGAACTATTAGGCGATGCCGAAAGACGACGGCGTGCTGATGCGATCGCCCCATGCAGTTTTGACTGTAGAACCTCCTTCGGCGGCAAGACGGTCAGATACTCAGCAACGTGGATACCGCTGCGATCCAATTCCAGCAGCTCTATCTGCTCTTGCTTTTTACCTGCGCACAAGATGATGCCAATCGGTGGCAGTTCGTCAGGCTCCCTATCATGCTTCTGAAGCCAGCGTAGATAGAGTTCCATTTGGCCCTTATACTCAGGGCGGAAGTTTCCTAATTTGAGGTCGATAGCAACTAGCCTCTTAAGATGGCATCTTCAAGATCGCTTTCGGTGTAGCGATCACTGAGATTCAGAAAATCTAGAATGTACGGGCCGCGAAGTAAAAGGTGGACAGATGTCCGACTTTCTCAGGACAGGTAGTAAAAGGTGGACAGATGTCCGACTTTTTATGTTTCTATAGGTTCTATTAGCTGTGGCTAGAATCTCAGCGAAATCACGTTTCCAGGCTAGCCGTTCGACTCTTTTGAGTTTATCGTCTCTTCAATCAGTTCTAATATCTCAGGCAACCGTTCAGCCAATTTTTTGCTTGCAGTGCCTTCAGGATCTGTCTTTTGCCACGCCTTTAAAGCCTTCTCTGCTTTTCTCAAAAAAGGTGGACATCTGTCCGACTTTCTTTCGGCTCACCATGTAGATAGCGCTGTATCGTCCGCCTATTTTTCCCTACTACAGTGCTTAGCGCAGGCATTAAGACTTTATCGCCCTTCTTTGGTCTGCCTTTGACGTCTTTATAGCCCGCTTTGATTAGCCGTTCTGCAATCCCTTTCACTTCTGCTGGAGTATAGTCTCGCCGATACTCATTTTCGGCAACTTCTACTTGTAAAGCTCTCTCTGGTTCGTTAGCGGCTATGAATGGCATTACCCTTACCGGAATTGCGCCGCCTGGGAAATGATTCTCAAAAGTAGTTGGTTCAGCTTCTCGTAATAGTGTGATCGCTGCGAGACGATGGCCACCAGCTAATAAAAATTTTTCCTGATCTACGGCTAGTGGCTCAATCAGACCTAGCGTTGAGATAGATTCTTTAAGGCTATGAACGTGTCCTGTATTAAGAGTTCGAGTGCTACTTGCCCTATCCTTTATTCGTTCTAAAGACAGGGTGTTAAGCTCACCCCTCTCCTTTTCTCGACGCAGACTTGCTTCCTGATCTTTGCCCTGCATTTGTTCTGTGACTGCCGATAGGTCTTCCAGGAAGTCAACTTTCTTAGACCGTCTTGCCATTACTTTCCTCTCTGACTACCGTTTCTTTTACTATCCATCGGGCAATTTTCTCAATATCTTCAATGGATTTTTTAGAGGGGCTATTGTCCATAAGTGGAACTCGCTGCGCGGTTGCCCAAGCCAAATCAGAATTTTGTCTTACCGAAAGCTGTGGAACATCAGCGTATTTTACCGCTAGCTGTTCTGGCAGCTCGTTATCAAAGACCCTAGATTTATTAATCTGCGTCAGCACGAAGGCGCAGTACTCAGGCCCAGACTGATGACGCTCTTGTCTCCTGCTGATTTCAGCGAGAACGCGCTCTGCTCCGATGATGCCTAGAGGATGAGCATTTGTACACACTAGCGCGACGTTTGCTGCAACTAGGCCAAGTCTTTCCAGGTGATCGCTACCAGGTGGGCAATCAAATATGATGACTTTGAAATCGCTCAGTGCTTTAACTGCGTAAGACAGTTCTTCTGGGTCGGCCATTTCAATATCTCGCCCTTGTAAAGACGATCCACCAGGCAGAACAAAAAGATTTTCAGATGCTTTTAATGGCTCAGGAGCCTAGTTCTAAAATTAGCTCGGCAGTGCCAGGCGCTATCGGATCTACACCCAGTACAAAGCCCGTATTACTTTGTGGATCAAGGTCAACGACTAGTACCTTTAGTCCGTGAAAAGCAAAATACGATGCCAGCGAAGCAGCCGTTGTAGTTTTTCCGACACCCCCTTTGCGGCCACAGACGGCAATTTTGAAGAGACTCATTTTATGAGATTACCTGATCTGGTTGTAAGTGCAAAAATCATACTTGAAAAGGCGCTAATGGCTGGTTGCCGATTGTTTCGACGGTTCGGTACGCCTATGTTTGCCTTACCTATCTTGCTCAGCTAGGTAGAAGGGTCTTCCGAAAATATCCTTTTGATATCCCGTGCTCCATAAAGAACCCGAGCGATCTCAACTCCGCCATCGATCACTCTGTAAAAGATGACATGACGTTCGGCAACAAAGCTTCTGACTCCTCTTTTAATCTCAGGCCGGTTGCGCCCCGACTCCGGGAAAGTGGCTAACATCATGAACTTCTTTACCAACTGCTCAATGAGTTCATCAGCCCGAGCTTCACTAGACTCTGCTCTGTGCAGCCAGATATTTGTCAAATCCAATTCAGCAGCGGAAGAAAGGCGAAAATTTTGCATTCTTAGCCTATGCTGTCGCCTTTCGTGCGCGGCCCTTTGCTTTAACGCGCTCAACTAGGGTCGTAGGCAGTTTCCTCTGTATAAGTTGTATACTCTCCAGA